>JAQXXN010000206.1 GCA_029226085.1 Thermoflexaceae bacterium | reverse complement strand
AGGTTGAAACCTGCCAGCTGGAGATGGGCATGACTTGCCTCAAACCAGGCAGTGTATGGAATACAATGCCTTGCCATACCCATGACAGAAGAATGGAAGTATATCTGTATTTTGAAGTACCGGAAAATGATGTGGTATTCCACTACATGGGTGAACCGAATGAGACAAGACATATTGTCTTGAGAAATGAAGAAGCCGTGATTTCACCAAGCTGGTCCATTCACTCAGCTTCCGCAACACATGCATATACCTTTATCTGGGGAATGGTTGGAGAAAATCAGGATTTTGATGACATGGATGACGTGGCAATGAAGGATTTGATGTAGTTTATAATTTTTGCTAAATTAACTTGCAAAATTGTAATATTTTAACAAAGAAAGAAGGAGAATTAGAAAAATGGCAGTAAATTTTTCACTTGAAGGCAAGGTTGCTTTAGTAACTGGTGCTTCTTATGGTATTGGTTTTGCGATTGCTTCTGCTTATGCAAAGGCTGGCGCAACAATCTGTTTTAATGATATTAAGCAGGAATTGGTTGATAAGGGACTTGCAGCATACAAGGAGTTAGGTATTGAAGCTCATGGTTATGTATGTGACGTAACCAATGAAGAGCAGGTTAATGCCCTGGTTGCACAGATTGAAAAGGAAGTTGGCGTTATTGATATTCTTGTTAATAATGCAGGCATCATCAAGAGAATTCCTATGTGTGAAATGACAGCAGCTGAATTCAGACAGGTTATTGATGTTGACTTAAATGCTCCATTCATCGTTGCAAAGGCAGTAATTCCTTCTATGATTAAGAAGGGTGGCGGAAAGATTATTAACATCTGCTCCATGATGTCTGAATTAGGTCGTGAGACTGTTTCCGCTTATGCAGCAGCTAAGGGTGGTCTTAAGATGCTTACAAGAAATATCTGTTCTGAATATGGTAAGTATAACATTCAGTGTAACGGTATCGGACCTGGTTACATTGAGACACCTCAGACAGCTCCATTAAGAGAAAGACAGGCAGACGGTTCCAGACATCCGTTTGATTCTTTCATTATTGCAAAGACACCTGCTGAGAGATGGTTAAAGCCGGAAGAATTAGCAGGCCCTGCTGTATTCCTTGCTTCTGAAGCATCTGATGCAGTAAATGGTCATATTCTTTATGTTGACGGCGGTATTCTTGCTTACATTGGCAAGCAGCCACAGTAGAAATATAAGGAAAGTCAAGAGTGCTTTCCGGACAGATAAAAGTGAAAAGTGGAGAGTGTCATGCTCTTCACTTTTTTCTTTCTGATTTAAGGAGATTTGTTTCATGAATTCGATGAGATTCTGGAAAATATTACCGGTAATCGGTATTTTGATGTTTTTTTGCGGATGCAGCCTGTTTAAGACAAAGATTAACCTGAAAGAGTATGTTACCTATTCCTGCAAAGGAATTAATGGATATACTTCAATGGAAGTCAGGCTGGACACGGAAGGCATCCGGACGGATTATGGTGAAAAAATTGATGAAAAAAAAGCAGAAGCTTTCAATAAACTGATTGAGTCCATGAGCATAAGTGTATCCAAACAGGATGGTTTATGCAATGGCGATGAGATTACAATTCGTGTTGATTTTGATGAAATGTTATGTGATGAGGCGGGAATCAATTTTACGGAAACGGAAACGGAAGTTATTGTTGAAGGATTGGAAGAGGGCGAACTTCTTGACCTTTTTAAGGATGTTGTTGTAACTGTTAAAGGTACGGCACCTCTTGCAGAGGCTTCGATTGAAAATAAATCAACCAATGAATATATTAAAGGACTAACATTTACATTGGATAAAACCACGGGATTTAATGCAGGTGAAACGCTTACTGTAAGCTGCAATGCAGATGTGGAGGCGGCAAAAGAATCCGGATATGTGATTTTGAGTACAACACATTCTTATAAGACAGATGGAATGGATACTTATGTACAGAATGCAGGAGAACTGGAGACAGGAGAATTATCAGAGGTGGTTCTGGAAGCTGAAAATACAGTAATTAGTGAGACGGAAGGAAGCCAGATGCGGATGCTTTATAAAGTGACGGGAAGCTCTAATTACTTGTTTCAGTATAATAAAGAATGGATAGATTCCATTGAACTGTATGAAATGAAACTGCTTACTATCAGTGATATCACACAGGTACAGCAGTCCGGCGCATCCTATAATAAGCTTTATGTCATTTTTAAGGCTTATGTTACGAACGCAGATCACGGCAGTGATGGATATTTCTGTTTTGAATATAATAATCTCATTAAAAAAGCGGACGGAACGCTTGTCATAAGACATGATAACCAGAATATGAGATATCTGTGTGATGATGATTATAACGAACTGATGGAGAAGGTTCGCCTGGCATGTGGCGGAAATTATGATGAGAAAGAAGTGGATATTTCCATTGTTCAAAATAACTAAAAGAAAAATAAAAAGAAATGAAATATTAACATAAATTGCTATTTTGTTGTACAAATGGTAAAAATGTGTTATGATAATAACAATTAAATAAAAATTTAAGGGTGATTGATTTGGATCTTTATAGAAAAAAAGTTCGAATAGGTGACGCACTTATTTCGAGAAAATTAATTACATCGGAACAATTGAATAAAGCACTGGAGGATCAGAAGGTCAGAAAAAAGCTTCTGGGCGATACTCTTGTGGAGAACGGTGCAATTGCCAGGGATGCATTGAATGAAGTGCTCTGCGAATTGCTGAATATTAAGTTCATTGACTTGAAAAAGCAGACTGTTGACAGGAAAATTGTTGATTTGCTGGATGAGAACACGATGCGTAAGTACAGCATCATTCCTGTGGGTTATCATAATAATGATTTTCAGATTCTGGAACTCGCCATGGCGGACCCACAGAATCTGGATGCGATGAATGATGTCAGCATTATTACCGGTAAACAGGTTGTTCCGTTGCTTGCTAATATTAGTGATATTAATATTTATCTCGATAAATTGTTCGGCAAACAGCAGACCAATGAGATGATTGAAAAATTCAAGTCGCAGCAGGCAGTCACAGTGGTAAAAGAATCCGAGGAGGATGCGGCAAGACGAGAAGAAGTGGAGAACTCCCCAATCGTACTGCTGGTTAACAAGATGATTGAACAGGCTGTCCGTGAGAGAGCATCCGATATCCATATCGAACCGATGGAGACGTATATCCGTGTCCGTTATCGTATCGATGGTGCCTTAAGAGAAATCATTACTTATGATATTTCCATGCTGAATGCAATTACGGCTCGTCTTAAGATTATGTCCAACATGGATATTTCAGAAAAGAGAAAGCCTCAGGATGGCCGTATTACCATCTTTGTGGATGGCAGCGAATATGATATCCGTGTGTCCAATCTTCCAACTTGTTACGGCGAGAAAGTCGTTATGCGTATTGCTTCAAAGTCAGGTTTCAAGAAAGAAAAGAAAGACCTTGGTATGTTGGATGAGGATCTTGTAAAGTTTGATAATATCTTAAAGAATCCGCATGGAATTATTCTGGTTACGGGACCTACCGGTAGTGGTAAGTCTACCACGCTTTATACGGCACTCAGCTCCCTGAATAAGGAAGATGTTAATATTATCACCGTAGAAGACCCGGTCGAAGCTAATATTGACGGAATTAATCAGGTAATGGTTAATGTTAAGGCAGAGATGACGTTTGCCAATGCACTTCGTTCTATTCTGCGTCAGGACCCGGATATTATCATGATCGGTGAAATTCGTGATACCGAAACAGCGGAAATTGCAGTTCGTGCTTCCATTACCGGTCACCTTGTAGTAAGTACACTGCATACCAACAGTACGGCCAATACGGTATCCCGTCTGATTGACATGGGCGTTGAACCATATCTGATTGCAGATTCCCTGGTTGGCGTTATTGCACAGCGTCTTGTGCGAAGACTGTGTAAAAGCTGTAAGAAGCCACATGTTGTTACAATGAAGGAGAAACGGGAACTTTCTCTTCCGCCGGATAAGGAATATACCATTTATGAACCGGTGGGCTGCCCGGACTGTGGAGGAAGTGGTTATATGGGTCGAATCGGTATTTATGAGATCATGACCGTTTCCAATAAGTTAAAGTCCATCATAGCGCATGGAGCGGATGTTGACCAGATTAAGGCGGCAGCCATTGCAGAAGGAATGACCACATTAAAGGCAGCGGCAAGAAGATATGTTCTAGATGGAACAACCAGTCTTAATGAAATGATTCGTGTTACATATGAAGTAGATTAATATTAGGATAATAATGATAAAATGGAGGAAATATGGCTACAATACAGGAAATACTTTTAATTGCAAAAGAAGCAGGAGCATCGGACATACATATTACTATCGGATTACCGCCGATGATGAGATTACATGGCGAGCTGGTTGCCATGAATTTTCCGAGACTGATGCCTGAGGATACCAAGACGCTTGTTTACAGCATGATGAATGAAAAACAAAGAACCGGGTTCGAAGAAACCGGCGATTATGACTTTGCATTTGCAGTAGGAGCAATCGGGCGTTACCGTGTTAATGCATTCCGTCAGCGTAATGCTGTTGCCTGCGTAATGAGAGCAATCAGTACCAAGATTCCTACGCCGGATCAGTTAGGTATTCCGGAGTCGGTATGTGATCTTTATACCCGTAAGAGAGGTCTGGTTCTGGTTACGGGACCTACCGGTAGTGGTAAGTCTACCACACTGGCA
>JAQXXN010000205.1 GCA_029226085.1 Thermoflexaceae bacterium | reverse complement strand
AAATTCCACAAATAAAACTTTGCGTACTCTCCAAATCCCGATACTCCCTGTCCAAACATCACTCCATAATACCGGAACGCCTGTGACACGGAATCTGCACGGAACATAATATCACCGATGCCGACAAGAATCAGTGTCCTTATTACCCTTAAGACCACTGCAATTCTATTATCTGTAAGATTATGCCTGTCCTGAAATTCCTTAATCTGTTTCTTAAATACAATCTGGCAGATAAGAAAAGTACCATGATAAATTCCCCATAATACAAACGTCCAGTTCGCTCCGTGCCATATCCCGGTAAGCAGCCATACAACTGCTGTTCCCACAATGGTCGGGAGAATCTTGGATGCATCTTTTCCCCACTTTTTCTTGGCAAATTCCCTTAATTTATTAATTTTTTCCGTTCTCATTACCGGATACATAACATAATCCTTGAACCATGAGCCCAGGGAAATATGCCATCTTCTCCAGTATTCTGCAATGCTCTGTGACATGTACGGATAATTAAAGTTCTCATCAAATCGAAATCCGAACATCCTGCCAAGTCCGATAGCCATATCTGAATAGCCGGAAAAATCAAAATAAAGCTGTAACATGTATGCAAACATTCCCACATACGCCATTCCCGTTGACAGCTCATTGGCACTGCACAGTTCAAATGCTTTATCCGCCACGATGGCAAGGTTATTGGAAATGATAACCTTCTTGCCTAATCCATATATAAACCTTTTAACGCCGATAACAAAATCATCAAACGTTTCTTTTCTTGTTTCAATGTCATCACTGACAACACTATATCTTACAATAGGGCCTGCCACAAGCTGAGGAAACATGGAAATATACAGTGCAACATTCAGCAGGCTTTTCTGTGCCTTGCAGTTATAGTAATAAACATCAAATACATAGGACATTGCCTCAAAAATAAAAAAGGAGATTCCTATTGGCAATGCAATGTTAAGAACAATATCATCATTATGCAGCAAAAGTCCGATATTCTTTGTTACAAAAGAAAGGTACTTAAAAATAAACAGCAGCCCCAAATCATATATCACGATTGCCAGCATGTAATTTCTTCTTGCTTTTCCTTCTCTTTCATCCATCAGAAGACTTAATTTCCAGTTTAAAACAATGGAAAAGCACATAATGATTACAAATACCGGTTCTCCCCATGCATAAAATAATAAACTGGATATCAGTAATGCAATATTTCTAAATTTCCTTCCCTTAAATACCGGGTTATAATAGATGAACAAAACCAGCGGAAGGAATATAAACATAAATACAGTCGATGAAAAAACCATACGGCCCCTTTCTGCTCTTTCACACAATTCGGCATCATACAAGTATACACCAGAAACGTGTATTTTTCAACCCTCATGCGCCGTCATAATGCCTCTGTGTACTTATCTTAACAACTTCTGTACAGAACCTACTTTTTCTCTTTAGCAATATAAATCGGTCTTTTTTTCGATTCCAGATAGGTCTTGGACAAATACTGCCCGAGAATTCCGATACAGAAAAGCTGAATTCCGCTAAACATCGCAATGATACAGACCATTGACGGCCATCCAAAAGCCGAACCTCCGAATAACAGCTGCCTTACAATGACAAAAATAATCGCCACAACCGCAAACAGGCACATAAACACGCCAAGCCATGAAGCAAGCATTAATGGCATTGTGGAAAATCCGATAATGCCTTCCAGGGAGTATTTGAATAATTTCCAGAAAGACCACTTGGTTTCTCCCGCAACCCGCTCCGTATTCTCATACTCAATCCATTTCGTCTTAAAACCTACCCATCCAAATATTCCCTTGGTAAACCGGTTATATTCAGACATGGAAAGAATGGCATCTACCATTACCCTCTTCATCAGACGGTAATCTCTTGCCCCATCCACAAGATCAATATCCGATATTTTGTTCATGAGTTTATAAAATATCCGTGCAAACAGGGATCGTATAGGTGGTTCGCCCTTTCTTGTAACCCTTCTTGTTGCAACACTGTCATAACCTTCCTGTGTAATTGCGGTATACATTTCCATGAGAAGTGCGGGAGGGTCCTGAAGATCCGCATCCATCAAAACCGCATAGTCCCCCTTTGCTGCCTCCAGTCCTGCATAGATTGCAGACTCTTTTCCGAAATTTCTACTGAAAGATACATAATGAACCCTTGCATCTTCCTTTGCATATGTCTTTATGGTTTCTAACGTTGCATCCGTGGAACCGTCATCGATAAAAATAAACTCCATCTCCACATTTTTCTTCTTAAAATCCTCTGCAACCATACCGATTTCCTTATAAAAATATGGTAATGCTTCCTGCTCATTAAGGCATGGAACAATCACAGAAATCAGTTCCATATGTATCCTCACTCCTTTATCGTCTTTTCTTAAATAATAAGTCCAGTACATAATCAAACGCCACACATATTACAATAACCACGGCAAATAGTATGGTCCAGTATACCCAGTACCAGATACATCCCCTGTTAAATTCAAACTGCATGTTAAAAATATAATATACCTTCGTCAGATATTTAAAAAGCAGAATGTGCAGTGCCATGATACTGTATGTGTGTTTTCCAATCAGAATAAAAATTCTGGTCCATCGGAATTTTTCAATGTACCTGCACAACCATAGAAAAATCAGCACTCCGGCAGATGCTGCGGCAAGAAACCAGAAAGCACCCAGAATGCCGTCATATCCGAATTCCCGGATAGACATGTTTATCGGTTCTGCCACTTGTGTAACCAGACAGTATACCAGCGTGGCAAGACAAACTACGATGATATTAAACTGTTTCTTATTCTCATCCCCAAAATACTGAATCTGCCCGAGCTTTGCTCCCATAAGCATGAATAATGCCACTGCAGATGCCGTATCAAGGCTCCATGGAAGAAGATACGGGCAATAGGTAAAGATTGCCGTGATGGCAGTCAGAACTGCCGTAATAACAATCATATCTTTCTTATTTTTTAAAAAGCGCTCCACAAGGAGATAAAAAATCACGCAGCCGGACGCCATTGCCGTAATAAACCACAAAGGTCCGTTACTTAACAGAAGAAAATATACATTATCCCCTGTCATATCTGCATACAGGGCCGCTCTGGAATATAATGCTCCCAAAAGCGGCATGATAATATTCTCCCAGGTAAGTTCATGCTTAATCACGGCCAACAGGATATGTTCCGCATACAAAAGGAAGGTATATCCTGCATATGGAATCAACAGCTGCTTTAATTTACGCTTTATGTTCTCTGCCGGTGTTCTTCCCTCCCTGTATACATAACCGGACACAAAGAAGAATAACGGCATGTAAAATGCCACAACCGCATTTCCGAATATGGGAAATCCGCAGCTGTGGGAATATAATACCAGTATGATTCCTATTCCCTTTGCAATATCCAAAAAATCAAGTCTCTTTTTTTCCATGCTTTCCCCAAACCAATTAATCTCTAAAATACAAATCTCTTGTATACACCTTATCCATGACATCCTTTAAATTCTCATGGAACCGGTTGGCAACAATCACATCCGACATCTGTTTAAATGTCTCCAGTTCATTGACCACTTTATTTCCACAAAACTCTTTTGTCTTAAGAGTCGGTTCATATATAATTGTTTCCACACCCGCTTCTTTTATTTTTTCCATTACTCCCTGGATGGAGGACTGACGGAAATTATCCGAATTCGTTTTCATTGTGAGGCGGTAAATTCCCACCATTTTCGGATTCCTCTCCAGAATTTTTGATGCAATGTATTCTTTTCTCGTCTTATTGGCAGCCACAATCGCCGTAATGATGTCATTTGGCACATCCTTATAGTTGGCAAGCAGCTGCTTTGTGTCCTTTGGAAGACAATAGCCGCCATAACCGAAGGACGGATTATTGTAGTGATTGCCGATTCGCGGGTCAAGACTGATGCCATCAATAATCTGTGACGCATTCAGTCCCTTCATCTCCGCATAGGTATCCAGTTCATTAAAAAACGCCACCCGCATCGCAAGGTATGTGTTGGCAAACAGCTTAATTGCCTCTGCTTCCGTAAAATTGGTAATCAGGCTCGCCACATCCTCCTTAATTGCACCCTCTTTTAAAAGAGCTGCAAACCTTTCCGCCTTTTTTAAAAGATACGGATTATTAAGGTCTGTACCGACCACAATACGGGACGGATAAAGATTATCATACAGTGCCTTTCCTTCTCTTAAGAATTCCGGCGAAAAGATAATGTTACTGCATTGATACTTTTCCCTTATGGAAACTGTATAACCAACCGGAATTGTGGACTTAATAACCATGACTGCATCCGGCGCAATTTCTTTTACCAGCTCAATAACAGCTTCAACCGATGACGTATTAAAATAATTTTTGTCGGAGTCATAATCTGTTGGTGTGGCAATCACCACATATTCCGCATCCTTGTATGCTTCTACCGGGTCCGTTGTAGCCTTAAGGTTTAATTTGCCACCGGCAAGATACTCCTCTATTTCCTTGTCCACAATCGGAGATTTTCCCTGATTAACCAGTGCGACTTTTTCCTCTATCAGATCAATTGCCACCACATCATTATGCTGTGCCAGTAAAATGGCGTTGGAAAGTCCCACATAGCTTGTTCCTGCAACTGCTATCTTCATTTTCTCTACCTCCTGAGGAATATCTTAATATATGGTGTAATGGAACGGACAAGTGCCACATCCCATCCGAAATTCTTGCGAAGATACCGGTACCAGTCCTTAAAAGGAAGTCCCTTGACCCCCTCCTTTAACTTAAGCCGCTTTCCAATGGAAAGCCTGGTATCCTGCCATGTTCCGTCCGTGGGATTGTCGTTACAAGTTCCCACAAACTGACTAAACACATTTATTGTAAAGCCAAGACGTTTAATTGTAAATCCATAGTCAAAATCACCCATGCTGTGTGAATAATGCGGGTCCGTGGAGCCTGCCTTAAGAAAGATTTTCCTTGGAATAAACACGCAATTGGCATTAAAGGTGTCGCACTCTGTCAGTGGCTCGTCCGGTCCTACCGTCCGAAGCTTCAGGCTTTTCTTTCCAAGGTACTTTATGCCGCCATAGCTTAACGTACCGTCCGAAGCTTTAGTTGCTCCTACTAAAACCCTGCTGCCTTCTGCTCCGTCTTTAAAAAGTGCCTCTGCCATCTCATCAAAGATTCCGGGTTCAAATTCCACGTCATCATTAATCATCACGTAGTAGTCCGCATCGTTTAAGTTCTTCAATGCATGTTCCATTCCCACATGCATTCCGCCGTTCCAGAATAATCCGCCGTTTCCTGTAATAATAACGGCATCCGGAACAATCTGCCTCACGGCATCTGCTGTTTTATCCGTACTGTTATCATCCACCACAACGAACTGCATTGACAGTCTGCTGTTGTTCTCCACGATGGAACGGATGCATTTTGTTGTTTTCTCTTTCCTGTTATAACATGTTAAAATAATTACTGCTTTTTCCATACTGCTACCTTATTTTTATCTTATTTTAAATCGCTTTGTCAGAACATTCCCTGCTTTTTCTATCGCAAAATTCTCTGCCCTGTCAAACAGCAGTTTTCTTACCGCCTCTAAAAGACAGCCTGCCAGATAGGTCAGGATACTGATTCCAATCACAATAAAGATATAATAAGCCTCTTCCATGTATCTGCCATACGGCAGGATTGTTCCAAGAAGAAGTTTAATCGGATCCTCCAATACATATACCGCAACCACATTGACTGCCATGGCATTCACAAGCTTACTGCTGCCCTTTGACTGCATCACAATAAAAAGCAGCAACACCGCCTGAACCATGGTAAGTACGCTGTTATCCCTTGCAAAATAATTAGAAAGACTGCCAGTCAAAAGGAACATCATGTCATTTAACAGGAAGTTTACGGTAATCACTCCGAAAAGTGCTGCCACAAGTTTTCCCACCGATACTTTTTTGTCCTTATGGTATAATCCGATATACCGTCCGATAATATAAGAAAGTATCATGTTGATGATTCCCTTGCCGCCATCTTTTGTCTGGTCAAAACCGGCAATGGTAGGCAGAACCAGAAAAAGTGCCCCTGCCATAAGAATAAGCTTTTCCAGGCGTTTTTTATCTATTTTTTCTATATATTCATTCAGAAACGGGCTTAATATACACAGGCAGAAATATGCTGACAAAAACCAGTATTTGTGTGAAATAAACGGGATAAAGCAGGAAAGGATATCCTTTCGTCCCATCTGCACATTAAGATACGGGTTAAAAATCAACGCAGCACAGGCTGTCACCGACCAGAAAATCATCATGATATCCAGCTTTATGAGTTTTTTTACCTTAAGCCGAATGCCAAAATACCCTGACAAAAGCACAAAACCCGTGACACCAATATTTCCGATTACATTAACAAAAATTCCAAGATGGGTATTTACTTGTCCTGTACCCGTGCCAAATGTATGCATAATGACAATCAGCAGAATGCATACAATCCGGTATGCTTCAAAATTTGACTTTCGCTCCATTATTTTTCTCCCAGTCTTCTTAACAATCTTCCACACGGCTGTTCCACACAATGATAAAGAACTACCGCCGCCACAACGGAAAGCACCGTTGCAAGCAGGAGATACGCCGCCCCCGTAATTTTATAATAATCTATAATCTCAATTACAGGAAGATGCACCAGATACAGGCAGAAGCTGTATCTTCCCAGCACCTTTATGATTTTAACAATCACATCATTCTTAATCTCAAGATTAATAAACAGCATCATGATAATTGCCGCAAGCATTCCCCACAGCATCCGGTTATACATGTTAAGACCAATAAATCCGGTCAGTAATAATGCGGCTATTTTAAGGAAATCCTTCTCACGGTTCTCCTTCCATGCATACCATGCACAGATACCCATTGCAAAGGTATTCAGACTGTAAATCGGATTATCACAGGCAAGCATGGATGGAAGGGATGCGGATAATGCCCCAAAAAACATTTCCGCGGCCTTGGAAAATACAAATGTTGCCGGTATCATTACCACC
>JAQXXN010000204.1 GCA_029226085.1 Thermoflexaceae bacterium | reverse complement strand
GTCTACTAATTTATATACCGTTGTCGTATCGCCACGGAGATTCACAAGCTCCACCACATCCGCTCCCGGATAACTCGCCTCAACCTCATCGTCTCCACCCTTTCCTGTTTCGCCCTCGCCCTGCGACCAACACAGCAAGAGTCCCTTATATTCTGTGTACAGGAATGTCCCGCCTTCCGTTTTCTCAGCCGTAAACTCCATTTTCATGGAACTTTCGTCAAAATCATTGGTCATGTCGGCGGAGAGAATATCGCCACTCAGCGAATATGTACCGGTTCCTCCGTCCGCTCCAATATACCATGAGATATGGCCGTCGCTTGTGATCTCCATGCTACTGCCAAACTCCATAGCACCGGGGATTGTCTCCATAGCGGTGACATTGTCTTTTTGATTTTCCGCCAAATGCCATGGACCGACCAGTTCATCCACTGTCAAAGTCACAGCCGCCGGCTCCTGTTCCTGAGTCCCCTCCGGCTCCGCAGCTTCGGGTACTCTCTCCACATCAATGTGGATGCTGCCCTTTGCCTTCTGCCCCACGACGACGATGTAATAGGAGCCGTCCACAGGAGCCTCCACGGTAATTTCCTTTACTGTTCCGTCTCCCTGGTAAAGTTCGGTTCCGTCCGGCGCCGTAATTTTCATGGAAAGATTGCCCTTCACCGTCTCAAATTGAATTTTGAGCGTGTCACCCTGCTTCAACTCCAGGGTGTGAGTGTCTGTGCCGTTCATGGTTTTGATGTCCAACTGATAGGAATCCGCATTCTTTACTCTGCTACCGTCAAAGGTGGACGTCGATGCGCACCCGGCAAGGGTCAGAAGAGCGCAGACGACAAGAATGATATTGAAAAATTTTTGCTGTTTCATGTTGATTTCCTTCCATAAGTTAAGTGTGTTTTAGGCGTTTTGGTCATGAGCGGCCACACAGCCTCTCCTTTGCCTCCGGATTGTTGCTCCAGACCGCATCCACTGTGGGGCAGCCTTCCCTGTCCGGGCAGTCGCCGCAGGTAGAAAGACCTTTTTTCAAGATGCACTGGCGGATAGGACACAGCTTGTCGCAAAACGGCGTCTTGACTCCCTCTGTCCGACAGCCCAGACAGTTTATCATATCGAGCGTAATGGGAACTCCGTTGAGCTCACTCCAAAGCTTCGCAGTCTTTTCCCGGAGAGTGTTGTCATTGTTCAGTGTAGCAATGCGGGCATCGCAGGTCTCGCAGTCCAGCCCGCAGCAGGCAATCAATTCTTTCATAGTAGTTTCCTCACTTTCTTTTCTTTTTTATATATTGTCGTATACGTTTCTTCATAATGTATCCTTCCCTTTCCATCTTCTTTGATGAAGCATATATAGAAAATATGCCAGCAAAATAATAAACTGAACTGCACCCAAAATCATGTCAGACTGCATAGACTCCTCCGCACTGATAAAGGAACAAAAATCATGCAGTGCATGCATCAAAACACAAGGAATCAGACTGTTACCCTCGAAAAATATGAGTGTAAATACCATTCCATAGACAATAGCAAAGCATATCTGAAGAATCGTTGCCAAAAGACCTGCACCACCTGCCACGTTCAGGATATGGCTCATCCCAAAAAGAACAGATGACAACAGCATGGCTTTGACTACTCCGTGCTTAAGCCACAGATTGCAAATGATTCCCCTGAAAAAGATTTCTTCCGCCATACCAATGCCCAGTGTCAAGAACAAATTGGCGAAAAGAAAGGCTTCTCCTTCTTCCAAATCCACGCCAGCTGCAAGAGGCAAAAAAGCGATAAGCAATAGCGGTGAATAATAAAGTACTCTATTTGCTGTTCCTTTTTTCACCTTGCGAAATCCCAGCATGGATATTCCCCGATACCTGATTATGTAATATGCCAGTGTAATCACAACAAGACTCCAAATCACAGTTCCTCTTACAATGGCGGACTGTACCCCTTCCATCTTTGTAATCACTACAATTGCGCCCTGCGCAAAGAAGAAGAGCAGGAGAAGCATTAACGCCACTGCCGTTTTAAGCCCTGTCCTGTCTTTCTTTTCCATATTCTTTCCCCCAAATCTGTATTGTTCCTTCAAATTGAAATTGGTTTAAATGCCTCCCTTTTTACTTTCCCGCATTGACACAGCAAAGCGAATAAACGGAGCCAGAAGCAGAAACATCACAATAACAGCCCCACCAACATGCTAATCGATGCACCTGTATAATACATAGCCTGATAGTTTCTCATAATCTTTCGCCTCCAATGTTATTTCTGCTTGCGGTCTCCTTTGTCTTTGCAAACGCTGTAAATCCTGATGCATTTTCAACAATAAGCACCTCGCTCAACTCCGATTTTTCCAGTTCTACAACATAAAATCATTTAATAGTTTTAAAAATTCCTGTCATTCATCTGTTAGTTATGACTTGTTCCGTCAGCTTACTTCATTCCATAGATGTCAACAAAATGTGACAGATGCACACCTATCTGCGTCCACATTTCGTCTGCTACACAGTTTTTCTTTCCACTCTTCCTCTTTAAAACCTGCCAGCACAAAATCTTCCCCTACAACCAGTGGTCTTTTTACCAGCATTCCATTAGTTGCCAGAAGCTTCAGCATCTCTCCATCAGACATTTTTCCAAGCTTATCCTTAAGTCCCATATCTTTGTACATCAAACCACTTGTATTAAAAAATTTCTTCAGTGGCAATCCACTTTTTGCATACCATGCCTTTAATTCCTCATAAGCAGGATTTTCTTCCACAATCGGACGCTCATCAAAATCCACCTGATGTTCCTCAAGCCACTTTAATGCCTTCTGGCATGTACTGCATTTTCTATAAACCAACACTAACACTTTTAATTGCCAGCCTCCCTCTGAACATATGCCGCCAGCGCCTTATCCATATTTTTAATATGGTTAAACAGCCAGTCAACCACATTCTTCTTTACAGCTGCCACAAATGCATCGGACGGGCCTTCCTCCTCTGACAGCATCTCATGAAGCTCTTCCACGGCTTTTTTGAATTCCGCATGCTTTTTCTTATGCTCTGCGATACCCGGATAAGCAACTTCTTCCTGAAGCTTTTCTTCTTCTCCGAAATGATACTCCGTATATTCTGCCAGATAATCTAACATCTTGATTGCCTGAATTTTACCTTTTCCCTGTTCACAACACGCAAGCAGCTTATCAATTTTCTCAATCAGTTCCTTATGCTGCTCATCAATCATTTCATTTCCTGTTACCAGACTCTTGTCAAATTCTACCTTCATGTTTTACCTCCACAATTTGTATTTTATTTACTCCGTGCTGCTTTCTGTAGCCTTACCGCCCTACTGTCACGTTCGCAGCCATTTCATTTTCTTTTAGATAATTTTACATTAAATTATCAGTTAATTCAAGCAAATAGTCGGGTTTTATTCCGAAAACTCTGCTTTTCATCCTCCCAGTGTCACGTCCTGCCCGGAATACCACAAAAGTGCCTTAGTAAAATCTTCATCCTCATAATCTGGCCAGTAATGATCCACTACATAAAAATCCGAATATACACTCTGTATTGGTAAAAATCCGGAAAGTCTCCGCATTCCGCCCCAGCGAACCACAAGGTCAATTCTTGAAATATCAAAAGAGTATGGCTTTCCGTCTTCCCGTATATGTGAAAGGTCCCACTCCCATCCATAATTTACCAGAAAATTAACCTTTATTCCTCCGCCATTTACCGGCGTTCTTTTTGTATAGGGAATAAGTTCTTCAGGAAAACATTTAGACTTACTATTTCCCATTACCAGAAGGTCAGCACCTTCCTTTGTCAGCAGCCGTACTGCATCCACACACGCCTTTTGAAATGCCTGAAACTGTTCAGGAGGCCGTTTGCAGTTATCCACCGTAAACCCATAATAAGTAATCTCTTCAATTCCGTTTTCTCTTGCTATCCGCAAAAGCTTAAGTCCCGGCATCAAACCATGCTCATAGCCTTCCTTTTTCTCCATGCCTTTTTCGACTGCCCATCGGCGGTTACCATCCGGGATAATTCCAATATGTTTAGGTTTTTTATTTTTCATAAAATATACCATTCCTTCCAGAAAATTCTTCTTTGGGAATAGTATTTCCATGTTTCATTAAAACTTATTCAACAAAAAGAGGAAGCTTTCTCTTCCACAAGATAAGCTTCCTCTTGTATTTCTCTATATGGGCAGATTATGCCGTGATTGTTGTACCGGACTTTCCTAAAAGACCATCCTTTGCCTTTTCCAGATTTGCGATAACTGCCTTACTTTCCGGAAATGCAGATACGAAACGGATGGAGGCATCCACCTTTGGGAATGTGGTTACTGCCGGGAAATGTCCGTCATCAATGTATTTCTTAAGTTCAGATGCCGTAATCTTGTCGAATACCCTCTCTTCTGGAGTACCCTTACCAATTGTCAGCTGGTCATATGCCGTAAGGAATAAAAGTGTATCGGCTTCCAAAAGTTCTGCAAGCTTCGCTGCCGTGTAATCCTTTTCAATGATTGCACTGGCTCCCTTCAGTCTGGTTCCCTGCTGCAATACCGGAATACCGCCGCCTCCGCCTGCAATAACAATCTGTCCGGCTTCCAGAAGTGTCTTTACGGCTTCGATTTCATAAATGTCAATTGGCTGTGGCGCTGCAATAACTCTTCGGTACTTACCGTCTTCTTCCTCCACCACATAGTTGCCTTTATTCTCTTCTGCCTCTGCCTCCTCTTTGGTCATATAGCGTCCAATTACCTTGGTTGGATTGCTGAACGCTGCATCAAACGGATCAACCCTTACCTGTGTAATAATGGTGGAAACCGTCTTATAAATGCCTCTGTTTAAAAGTTCGGTACGAATGGCATTCTGAAGATCATAACCAATGTACCCCTGGCTCATTGCACCGCACAGTGACATTGGTGCTACCGTATATTTGGAATCCAGCCTTGCAAATTCCGTCATGGCCGTCTGAATCATTCCAACCTGTGGTCCGTTACTGTGTGTAATCACAATCTCATATTTTGCTTCAACAAGGTCCGCAATTGCCTTTGCTGCCTTCTTAACATTTGCCTGCTGTTCCGGAAATGTCTCTCCAAATGCATTCCTTCCCAATGCGACAACAATTCTCTTATTATTCATGCTAATCCTCCGTCCTGCAATCGCTCCTGCCAAAAAATCCAACGTTCCGTCGTCAAAATCTTTCAGCATTTATCGAAAATATTATACTGTATTTCCAGTAAAAATACAATTAATTTCCAAAAACATAATTCAGTACATAAACAAAAATATCCGGTGTATCCATGGAATAAACAACTTCTCTTGCGAAAAGCGGGTCATCCGTTATGATATTATCTGCCCCCATGTTAGCATATTTCCGGATATCACTTTCATTATTGAGTGTCCAGATATGAATCTCCTTGCCCATGGAATGCATGATGTAAATCATCGTACTGGTGACAAAGCGATAATTTACACTAAAAAAATCAACATATTCCATGTCATAATAGTTGCCCACTGCCATGGAAAGAATATAACCCGTTTCAACATTTTCATCCAACTGCTTCATTTCCTTAAGAATCTGATAATCGGAAGAAGTAATTACGCAGGAATCCAGTATGTCATATTCCTCCAACAGCTGATACAGCTCCTGCGCATAATTCTTATCTGTGGATGCCGTTTTCAGTTCAATGTTAAGGCGTATAAGCTTTCCACTTGCAAATTCAAGAACCTCCTCCAGGGATGGAACGGTTACCCCCGAAAAAACGCCTTCCGTGTCATAACCGGCATTAAGTGAACATATCTGTTCCTGTGTCAGTTCTCCCACCCTGGCATCAATTCCTGTTGTTCTTTTCAGATTTTCATCATGCATTACCACAAATTTTCCATCCGCAGTCTGCCTTACATCCAGCTCAATATAATCTGCCAGCTCTTCCAGTGCCTGTTAAAATGCAAGCATGGTATTTTCCGGAAAAGAAAGACTGCTTCCCCGATGGGATGTAATTTCCACAATTCTAAAAAAATCAATCTGTTTAAAATGATTATCATTTATTGACGAATATACATAAAATATATCCAGAATGCAGGAGGCAGCAATCACAAATTTTACCAGTGAATGATAGCTTTTTTCCCTATCTATCCGACTTCCGGGTGCGTTACCGGCAAATTTCCCATACATCCATGAAATAAAGACAAAAGTTACAGGAACACTGACAAGACTTAACGCCACATTCATAAACATACTGAAATAACGGATAACCGTAAGATAAATAGCAGCTCCGGCTTTATTTAAATCAAGAACATTGACTCCGGCTATGACTATTGCTGAAATTGCGGCATACAAAATAATCACTACGGCCATCACCGCAATGTTATACACAGTTACATAAAATAGAACCTTAAGCAAATTTCCTGCAGATATCCGAAAGCTCTCCCTGAATGCCCCAAAAAAGCTTGTCTTTTTATCATACATGATACAGGAAGTAAAAATTCCCATAGCAGTAACAAACAACAGCACTGCCAGAATTCCCACAATAATATAGCGTATGTCCACACTCTTTTTTAATCCTTCGGCAATATATGTTTTTACATTCACTACATTAATGATGATATTATAAACCACCGCAAGATTCATTGTAATAACAATGATACCCGTAAGTAATAAAGAAAGAATATTCCACGGTTTCAGAATGTTCTTCATTCCCCAAAAACCATTATCAATCACATAAGCAATCCGCATTCTTTCTGTTCTTAACCGTTCATACCCGGCAAAAACAAACTGCTGCTCCATGCTGACATTCAGTAAAAACAGCAGCATGATTAGAAAAACACCCAAAATCGTAGTTGGCTTACTGAAAAAAGTATATATATATTCATTTGTAAGATATTTTACTCCGCTAAATTTCAATGCCAGCTTTACAATCATTAATAGAATCGGATATGACACCGCCACGGAAATGATTTTATAAAAAATATCAAATTTAACCAGCTTATTCCTATTATACTTATTCATTTTTCCTCCATCATGTCAGATACGGTTACCGTCCAAATAAAGTAAAAAAAGAGCTGTCGCAAACACATGCTACAGCCCAGGAATCCAATTTTTCCGAATAAGCTTATGCCTTTTTAATATGAGTGACACGCTTCTTATCCTCTTCTGTTTCCTCATCATCCCTGTGTATAAAAGAATGAATAAAATGATACGAAAAATCAATAAAATAGCTCAGACACAACGCAAAGCTTAAAAACATCACAATACGGTCATTTAAGGACATGACAAAATTCTCAACATGACAATTCAGGAATCCGAAAATAAACAAAGCCAAAAATCCCCATGCAACCGTACTTTCCAAACAAAGAATCCCCTTGTAATTGAATTTCTTATCGGTATAGTCCCACCAGATTTCTCCAAAAAGCTTATTCATCAGTAATGCTGTAATGTATTCAAAAACTGTGGCACCAATCGAGCCGGCAATGTATAAAAGAACGTAATTATCCTGAATCGGCTTAAAAATATTAAATGCGATAAAAGTACCGAAGCCATAAATTACACAAAACGGCAGTTTTGCAAATCCCCGGTTCTCCCAGTATCCTTTCTCCCTGCGGATAACAACACATTCCATTGCCCATCCGAAAAAGCTGTAAATAAAAAACCATATTACAAGCTGACATATATTCATCCCATGAAAATAATAATTAAACATAATTTCCCCGCCTAATCATAATATTGAATATCAATTCATGAAGTTATAATTTCTCCATAAATCCCTAAATATATCCACAATAAAATATAATATCTCAATCCGGCAATTTTTTCAACCATAAAAATTCAAGACTTGAAATCATATAAGCAGATTAATGGCCTTTTTCCATCCTTCCACCAGTTGATCCCTGCGTTTTTCTTCCATCATCGGAACAAATTCCCGTTCCTTTTCCCAAATACTGCGAAGTTCCTCCTTGTCCCTCCAGAATCCCACTGAAAGTCCCGCAAGAAATGCCGCCCCCAGTCCCGTAGTTTCCACAGTTTTTGGGCGTTCCACCGGTTTTTTAAGAATATCCGCCTGAAACTGCATTAAAAAGTTATTTACGGATGCGCCTCCGTCAACTTTTAGGGATTTTAACCGGATATGGGAATCGTTTTCCATCGCAGAAAGCAGGTCATTAACCTGATATGCTATGGATTCCAGAGTTGCCCGCACAATATGATCCTTTCCCGCACCCCTTGTAAGACCTGTTATGATTCCTCTTGCATGCTGATTCCAGTATGGCGCACCAAGGCCGGCAAATGCCGGTACAAGATAGACCCCGTTGGTATCCGGAACTTTCATTGCAATTTCCTCCGTCTCGGAAGAGTTACGAATCAGCTGTAATTCATCCCGCAGCCACTGAATTGCCGCACCGGCCACAAAGACACTTCCCTCCAGGGCATATTCCGGAGTTTCCTTCGTTCCGGCAGAAAGTGTTGTGAGCAGACCGTTACCGCTTCTTACCAGGCGTTTTCCCGTATTCATCAGCATAAAGCAGCCTGTTCCATAAGTATTTTTCACCTCACCGGCATCAAAACAACACTGTCCGAAAAGTGCCGCCTGCTGGTCACCTGCCACACCGGCAATTGGAATTTCCATGCCGCCGGTCAGTTTTTTGGAAGTATAACCGAAAATTCCGCACGATGGCATTACTTCCGGCAGCATGCACCGTGGTATGTTAAAATATTCCAGGATTTCATCATCCCAGTCCAGCTTCTCAATATTATATAGCATGGTTCGGGAGGCGTTGGTATAATCCGTGGTAAAAACCTTGCCCTCCGTAAGATTATACATAAGCCATGAATCCACCGTACCAAAACACAGTTTGCCTTCTTTTGCACGTTTTTCTGCCCCTTCCACATGTTCCAGAATCCACTGGATCTTGGTTGCAGAAAAATAAGAATCCGGAATCAGCCCTGTCTTGGCAGGAATCACATCTCCAAATCCTTCTTCATTCAACCGGTCTATCCTGTCTGATGTTCTTTTACACTGCCATACGATGGCGTTGTATACCGGCTTTCCTGTTTCCCGATCCCAGATAATGGTGGTTTCCCGCTGATTGGTAATGCCGATGGCAGCAATCTCTTCCGCCGTACAGGAAATCTTGCTCATTGCCTCAGATAGCACACTAATCTGTGAAGACCAGATTTCCACCGGGTCATGCTCCACCCAGCCCGGATTCGGATAATACTGGGTAAACTCTTTTTGTGCCATGCTGCAGATTTTTCCTGTTTTATCAAAGAGAATACAACGTGAACTTGTAGTCCCCTGATCCAGTGCCATTACATACTTCTTTTCCATGATACACCCCGTTTTCCATTAATCAATTCCAAATAATTTCTTAACAGACCATTCCACGCGCTCAGAGCTTCCGTATGCAATTTCCTTAAGTTTGTCCTTGGCAGTCTCCATGGCATATCCACGTCCCACCGCATGAAACATTCCAATGTCATTATAACTGTCGCCAAACGCAATGGTTTCTTCTTTTTTTATGCCAAACTTCTTCATCAGTGCTTCAATTCCCACGCTCTTATTAACCCCCGGAGCGGTGAATTCCAGCCATTCATTTGCCGAATAAATCACTTCAAAATCCTTTGACCATTTGCCAAGAAAATAATCCTCAACCTGTGCAATCCCCTTTTTATTATATATGCCGATTTTAAGGTAATCTTCTCCAATATTTTTAAATGTATTAATTACATTTACATTGTTAAAACAGGTTTCTCGGATTTTTAAATCATAAGACTCATCCTTTGGCTTCATGTACGCAATGAATTCGCCATATACCAGAAACTCACAATCAGGTTTCATTTCCACGTCATATAAAAGTTCCTCAGCCTTATGACGATCCATGGAAGTCTTCAAGACATTCTTGCCATGATATACGGTCAATGCCCCGTCACTGCATACCAGCGCAATCTTGTCCATGACCGGTTCAAAAAGATGCTTTAACTCGCAATAAGGCCTGCCGCTTGCAATTACAAACAGCACGCCCATATCGCTTACCGCATTAATAACATCAAATACTTCCTGACTGATTTTATTTTCTCCACGTTGAAGTAATGTGCCATCCACATCACTTGCAATTAGTTTAATCATAAACACAAAATCCTTTGTTATAATATGTTATCTGCCGGTTTCCATTCTATAAAGATGCTTCCAGTGTCTTGCGGATAGCCTTGATAAATTCCTCACTGTTTAACACAACCGGATTTGGAAGCTTTGTGATAATAGCAAGGTCATTTGTCATTTCACCGTTTTCAATGGTATCAATACATGCTTTCTCAAGCTTGTCCGCAAATCCCATCAGCTCCGGAAGCTGATCCATCTCGCCTCTCTTTCTTAAGGCACCCGTCCATGCAAAGATGGTTGCAATCGGATTGGTTGAAGTCTTCTCTCCCTTTAAATACTTATAATAATGTCTCTGTACCGTTCCGTGTGCTGCCTCATACTCATAGTTACCTTCCGGTGAAACAAGTACGGAAGTCATCATGGAAAGGGAGCCAAATGCAGTTGCAACCATGTCGGACATTACATCACCGTCATAGTTCTTACAAGCCCAGATATAACCGCCCTCGGAACGGATAACTCTTGCCACTGCATCATCAATCAGTGTATAGAAATATTCAATTCCTGCTGCCTTAAACTTTTCCGCATATTCTGCATCAAAGATTTCCTGGAAAATATCCTTAAAGGTATGATCATACTTTTTGGAAATGGTATCCTTTGTTGCAAACCACAAATCCTGCTTTGTATCCAGTGCAAAATTAAAGCAGCTTCTTGCAAAACTTTCAATGGAGCTTGTAAGATTATGCATGCCCTGAATAATTCCTGAACCCTTAAAGTCATGGATTAACTCACGTGTCTCGCTTCCGTCTTCTGCCGTATAGACAAGTTCAGCCTTTCCCGGTCCCGGAATCTTCATTTCCGTTCCCTTATATACATCACCATATGCATGTCTTGCAATGGTAATCGGCTTCTTCCATGTGGAAACATATGGTTCGATACCCTTTACGATAATCGGAGCACGAAAAACCGTTCCGTCAAGAATTGCACGAATGGTTCCATTCGGGCTCTTCCACATTTCTTTAAGATTATATTCCGTCATTCTTGCCGCATTCGGAGTAATGGTTGCACATTTAACCGCAACACCATATTTCTTGGTGGCATTGGCTGAATCTACTGTTACCTGGTCATTGGTTTCATTTCTGTACTCTAGTCCAAGATCATAGTATTCTGTCTTTAAATCAACGAATGGTAATAAAAGCTCATCCTTAATCATCTTCCAGAGAACTCTGGTCATCTCGTCTCCATCCATCTCAACAAGTGGTGTTGTCATTTTAATCTTTTCCATAAACGTATCCTCCTAAATCCACAAGAATGGCACTTTTCGCTTTTTGGGGCGTAAAGTAAAAATTTGATATCATTTTATAATAAAATGCATGATTTGTAAACTCTTCATATTTGAGTAAAATTTATTCTTTCCGTATCTCCATCAGTTCATCCATTATTTCCTCATAAGATTTTCCAAGCACAATGTAGCAGTAATCACCATCTATCAGATAAGAATCATACTCTTCCGGAGTAATCTGCTCATCCCCATAGAAATAATACATGGTCTCCCAGTCCGGTTCTCCTCCGTCTGCCATTTCATAAATCTCATTATAATACGAACAGCATAACGCCTGATCATAAAATTCTTCCCGTTCCTTGTCCTCTCCAATTCTCCAGTAATCCAGCCACATAATTGCTCCTGCAAAATCAGCATCATACACTCGCATCACATTATCCCGTGGACTGTATTCATATCCTGCAACTCCCATGACTCCATAACCGCACTGATCCACAATGGTGGTAATCCCCTTCGGTCCGTAGGAAAATACACTCACATAAACACCTTGTCTTCCTGCCGCAAGCTCCGGAATATCATCATCATCCACATAAATCAGTTCAAATGAACTCTCCGGATCTTCCTGCATGCATTCTGTCATCTTATCCACATATGCTTCCATCCAGCCATCCATTTGATTCATCTCTGTCTTGGGAGGTTCCTGATAACTTCCACTCCCGGTAAGAAAAAGTAAGCCAAGTAATAATAATAGATACTTTGTAATTGTCATGTTACCCCGCTCCTTTGTAACTATAAATTTAAAAGTCCGTTTTCTAACGCCGTGATAATCTTATCAATATCTTTTGGTACCATGTCCGGATTTACAGACATGTCAGAAAAAAGCCGTTCGAGATTTTCTTCAAAATCTTTCGGAAGATATCTGCACTGCTTTTTACAGATTTCGGTAAATGATATCAATATCCACGCCATTTGTAAGTGTACAGTTATCCTCATATTCCCAGAAATGATTTCCTATCTCCATTACCTTACAGCAGTCAGATAAGATTTCATGACGTTTTTCCTCCGGAATGCTGCCATTGCAGTACACATATACATCATAATCGGATTTTTCATCATATGCTTCACCAGCTCTGGAACCGCCAAGTGCCACAGCCTCCACCTGTGGGCAGGCTGTAAAATCTTTTATGAGCTGTTCAATCATGTTCTTAACCTCTCCATTCTATCTTCTCACATAAGGATTATGCTGTCTTTCATGCTCCAACGTGGTCTCTTCCCGATGTCCGGTAAGAATCCTGTAATCTCCCGGAAAATCCTTCATCATCCGGTTAATGGAATCCACAAGTTTGTCTTCATTTCCACCCGGAAGCGTCGTCTTGCCGTGCTTTTCAAAAAGAAGCGTATCGCCCGTAAAAATAACATCTCCCATGACAATCGCCATGGAGCCGTCCGTATGTCCCGGCATTCCATAGAACCGAAAGCATAGCTCATCCAGATAAATTTCATCATCTTCCTGAATCAGAATATCCGGACGTACCGCCCTATAAGGCACCGTCACATAAGGGCGCTCATTAATTAATGCTTCATCTTCAAGACGCCATGCATCAATTTTCGAAATCACAACCGGCACCTTAAAATGATCTTTTACCTTTTCAAGTGCAAGAATATGATCCGTATGTCCGTGTGTTATGAAAACATATTTTAACTTAAGGTTTTGGCTTTCAATTGCCTCTATAATCTTATCTGCCTCATCTGCCGGGTCAATCAGAACCGCATTCCCTTTATCCGAAGCTATGACATAACAGTTCGTGATACATGCACCCAGAACCAATTTGATAATTTGCATTTTGTCACCCCATTATTTTTCTTCCGGTTCGGAATAAAAATCTGTCCGGAATTCTGCATTAATTTCTGAGATTTCCTTTTCCCCGTTAATATAATCCCGGTACATATCCCACATATCAATTTCACAGTCATTCAGTCCGTCATCCTCCGGAATCCATTCCTTGATGATGGCAATTCGCTCCTGTTTGGTTGTGTCTTTTATTAAAATGCTTTTCATTTTTCTTTCTCCTGATTCTTTTCAAATTTCTCCCTCATCTCTACAACCCTCTCATAATATTCCGGATTCTTCTTCCTAAGATGTTCCTCTATTTCCTCTCGATGTCTCTTTAACATCTCCAATGCTTCAGGGCTTAAATTCTTAATTTTCTTTTCAATTACCATGCGCCTCTGTGCAATCCGTTTTTCAATCTCCTTCATATCCATCTTCAATTCATTTGCATCCTCAAGTTCTGACAAATGCATTTCCAGACGTCCCAGAAGTTCATCCTCATCAAAAAGACCTACCCTGCCCCATGAAGCATCATTTTCCGCTTCCACAATATTCTCAACGCTGTAATTTTCCGAATGTGCCAGCTTTTCTGCCACCTCCGTTGCAAGCTGCTCCATTTTCTCCTCGGCACCTTCACCAAATGCCCACTCAAATTCAGCAAGACGCTCATTTGCCTCCACATAAGGATATTCCACGTTTTTTTCCACGCCCTCAAGTGGATAAGGTTTCGTAACTCCTGCCGAACGCAAAGCAAGCGATACCGTCCGGCGTACCACTCCTTCTTCTATGAGACACCCTGCGCCAAGTGCCCGAAGTTGATCATTTACCGCGCCCACATGCTCGGTCAGATAAAAATGAATTCCCCGGTTCTTAAGATTCCGATTCAGAATAACAAGGCGTTCTGCTGCTGTAATGTCAATATTACCAATCCCCCTTGCATCCACAATAACCTGTTTTGTATCTTCCTTTATGGCATTTTCAATGTCCTGCTGGAATGCATTAATATTAGCAAAGAAAAGATTGCCGCTGAAACGATAAATTACCGTATGTTCAATCGGTCTTGCATCCCTGTTTCTCTTAAGATTATACAATCCCTCATGTCCCGGTATCATTCCAAGAAATGCTTTTGGCGGAATTACCGCACGGATGATTACTGCAACAAAGGATAACACAACACCGATAACCACACCATAAATTGTGCCTAACAGCAGTACTCCCAAAAATGCCGCCATAAAAATTCCAAATTCCTGCTTATCGGATTCCCAGGTCTTTTTGGCTACCTTAAATTCAATAATGCCAATCAGCGCCGAAACAACGATTCCCGTAAGAACCGGTACCGGAAGATAAGCAAGAATTCCCGTTCCGAAAAGTAGTACCAGAACCATTGTAACAGCCGCCGCAACAGACATCACCTGTGATTTACATCCATACTGGTCTGCAATTCCGGTTCTCGACACACTTCCGTTAATCGGACAGCATCCTACCAGCACTCCTGCTGCATTTCCCGCCGCATATGCCAGCACTTCTCGATTATTATTTATTTTATAATTATATTTAAGCGCATAATTATTAGTTGCAAGAAGAGTCTGCGCCACGATTACCAATGCAATTGTAAAGGATAGTACAATGATATCTTCTCCATGCTTCAGAAGAACAGAAAAATCCGGCCGGACAATTTTAGGCATTCCCGCCTCCACACTTGGAAGCAGCTTGACTCCATACCGGTCAACATGAAAGAAAGCCGTAAGTCCTGCGCCGATTGCCATGAGTGCAACCGACATTGGAAACTTCGGTATGTATTTTTTTGCTATTTGCATAATAATGACTGTTGCAATTCCAAGGACAGCAGAAAGAAGATTAAAATGTCCAAGTTCTTCCCAGATGTGATAAAGCAGTACAAATAATTCTCCCGTTCCCACATCTCCACCAAAAAGCTTAGGAACCAGCATCAGAATAATAGTACATCCGATACCCGAAATAAAGCCTCCCATAACCGGCGTGGATATGTAATTAACCAGTTTTCCGGCCTTCACGAAATAAAAAACTAAAAGCCAGCACGCTGTAACCATGGTTATTACCGGAACAGTTTTCATTGCCTCAGGCGAACCCGACACAATTCCAAGACTTGCAAGCGAACCCCCAACCAGTGCTGCCGGAGTCGCATCCACGCCAAATACAAACTGCGGTGAGGACGTAAAGAATCCATATACCAGAATCGGAAACACCGAACCATACAGTCCGTAAACAGCCGGAAGTCCTGCAACTTGGGCATATCCCATGGCAATCGGTATGGACACCAGAGCAACAATAATTCCTGAAAGGATATCTTTTGTCAGATTTTCTTTGCTAAAATATTTCATTCACAAATCCCCTTTGTCAGCCTTTGGATTTTATTATAGCAAATAAATTCCTTTCTTACCATTAAATAACTATTAAATTTATCCCATAAATTGACGTTTTCTTTCCACTTTGATATAATTTGGATGATTATGGTTAAGAATATGTGAGAAAACACACGTCAATAGGATTACGCTACTGGCAGATTGGAGGCTAACATGTGTGGTTTTTGCGGTTTTACCGGAGATTTAGATGACAAGGAAACCTGTCTTACGAATATGATGAACAAGATTATCCATCGCGGGCCTGACAGTGCAGGTCAGCACATAGATGATTCCGTTGCAATGGGATTCAGGCGTTTAAGTATCATTGACTTGGACTTTGGAAGCCAGCCAATGTATAACGAGGACAAGTCCATTGTCATTACCTTTAACGGAGAAATATATAACCACCAGATTCTGCGTGAAGATTTAATTGCAAAAGGACATGTTTTTTCCAACAATGCAGATACGGAAGTTCTTATTCATGCTTATGAAGAATATGGTCCGGACATGTTAAACATGCTCCGCGGCATGTTTGCATTTGTTATATGGGACAGCAATAAAAAGCAGCTTTTTGGCGCAAGAGATTACTTTGGAATCAAACCGTTTTATTATACCAACATCAACGGCAATCTGGTCTATGGCTCCGAAATCAAAAGCATTCTCGAATATCCGGGATATAAAAAAGAAATGAATGAAAATGCCCTGGAAAACTATCTTACCTTCCAGTATTCCGTACTGCCGGAAACATTTTTCAAAGGAATCTTTAAATTAATGCCGGCACACTATTTTATATTCAAGGATGGAAAAATGGAAATTACCCGTTACTGGGAACCGAAATTTGAAGCGGATGAAAATGTTACCATGGAAGAGCTGGTTGACAAAATTGATGACGTCATGCAGGATTCCGTAAAAAGCCACAAAATCAGCGATGTGGAAGTTGGTTCCTTCCTTTCAAGCGGTGTGGACTCCAGTTATGTAGCCGCAAGTTTCCATGGCGACAAGACCTTTACCGTAGGCTTTGATTATGAAAAGTATAACGAAATCGGCTATGCAAAGTCATTATCCGAAAAAATAAAAATTGATAATTACAGCAAATTAATCACCACTGACGAATACTGGGATGTTCTTCCGAAAATCCAGTACCACATGGACGAGCCACTTGCAGATCCTTCCGCCATTGCCCTTTACTTTGTAAGTAAAACAGCTGCAGAACATGTTAAGGTAGCTTTATCCGGTGAAGGTGCAGACGAATTTTTCGGTGGCTATAATATCTACCACGAACCTCTATCCCTGGCTCCGATGAAGAAGATTCCAAAGCCTCTTCGCAAGGCAATGGCAGGAATAGCAAAGGCACTTCCATTCAAATTCAAGGGCAAGAATTTCTTAATCCGTGCCAGCAAGGATGTGGAAGAACGATTTATTGGAAATGCATTCATGTTCAACGAAAAAGAACGGGAAAAGATATTAAAAAATCCTACCGGAAAATATCCGTTTATGGAACTTACCAAACCATATTATGCAAAAGTCGCCGACAAGGATGATGTAACCAAGATGCAGTATATTGATATTCATTTCTGGCTGATTGGCGATATTCTCCTTAAGGCAGATAAAATGAGTATGGCAAATTCCCTTGAGGTACGTGTACCGTTCCTTGACAAGGAAGTATTTGAGCTGGCAAGAACCATTCCAACCAAATATAAGGTTACAGACAAAAACACCAAGGTAGCCATGCGTGAAGCAGCACACCGCTATCTTCCGGATATGGTTGCCGAGAAGAAAAAACTGGGATTCCCGGTCCCGATTCGAATCTGGCTGAAGGAAGACAAATATTACAATATTGTAAAAGAATCCTTTACCAGCAAGGCCGCAGCGAAATTCTTTAACGTGGATGAAATCGTGAAGCTTCTCGACCGCCACAAAGCCGGCAAGGAAGATAACAGCAGAAAAATATGGACTATTTTCATGTTCCTTGTATGGTATCAGGAATTTTTTGGAGATGATGAGAAAAAGGCAGCGTAATGGCGCTGCCTTTTATATTCTTCTGTCGGCATCATTTCCCGGCTTATATTTGCAAATGCCACGCCACACCGGAATACTTCGGTATATTCAGTATATCTTCAGCATTTCATGATTTTCTTACGCATATCTGTCCTCACAAATCAGTTCAATATTCATTGATTACATCCTTATTCCTGCAATAACCACTTCCATATAGGAACTACGCTCACATTTAATCCGTCACTCTGTTACATGCGGCAGCACATGATTAGCAGTCATAAAAGTATTACCCGTCTTTGCTGCAATCTAATCAATGTATCTTTGCAATATTTGATTGCTTTTCTCGTCAAAATATGCAGAAATCAAATACATAGCTTCATCAACTCCACAACCTTGTCAACTGCCTTTTGTGAGTCGAAGATAAACGGGAACTTTCCTTCGTCTGTAATGAGAATAATTCGTTCCACAGGAACCCCTCCTGCACAGCATCCTGTCACATGCACACTACTTTTATCGATGACATAATCCTTTACAGCCGCAAACGGCACATAACCGCCATCAGGCTTGTAGATTGCCTTTGCGCTCACTTTATATTGTCCTACCCTCTTAGCTGATTTATAATCTTCCTTTGCATCAGATATTTCCTGTTCCGGAACAAGAGATTGTAATTTCATCAAAAACATACCATTCCTCCAAAATATTCATCTATTTATTATGCTTTAAGACTAACATTCACTGATTCTAAGCGCAGGCTTCATTCGTTCTATCTCACTTCGTCCAAGACCATATTTTTTTGCCAGATTTCTCCAGTTATTCTTAACCGTATTTTTAATCTCATTCACAATTATTTTTGCCTGTTCATCCTCTATCATTCGATAAAAAATCACCATTTAATTCCGTCTTAAATCGAAGGCCTCCCATTCATGACTCATCGTAGACGCCTAAAAGGAAATCACTTTCCAGAAGCTTTCCAGGTTTCTCGTCTGCCTTTTTAGCTCTGACTGCTTCCTTTCGTTTCATCAGCATACGTCCCCATCTGTCAGGACAGGAGTCCGCAAACACAGCAAATATATATTTATCATCACTCACATACTGTCTTCCTTTATACAGCTTAAGGTCGGGGTCAAGAATTGTCCCTGCATGCAATAACCATTTCTCATCGTATTCAAAAGAATAAAATTCCCTCCCTTTTGTACCTGAGAAAATCTTTATCCATAATATTAGACAAAATAGCTTTCTTTGTCAATTTTTATATACACAATGGACATTTTTAAAATAATTTAAAACGATAACATTCTTCCAAGATGTGCTGGAAAATTTGTTCAAACAGGTCGGTATCTTTAAATCTTCTCGTATAGTTTTTCCCAAAAGTAGAAAAGTGAGGAACAGAATCATAAAGTTCTAGTCCAAGGAACCAACGATATGCCATGTTTACTTCGATTTCTTTGATTATCTGGCGCATACTTTTAATTCCATAGAGATTTAAAAGTTTTGTAAATACTGACTTTTCAGCCTCTTAAATAAAGAAAAATCCACGGCAGTGCCGTGGACTTTGTCTACACTCTGAGGCAGCGTAATAGCTGCCTTTTATACCTTCTTCGTTCTTCATTATGTAAATCAATGATATGTGTTTAGATTCCATACTCTTCAAACAACTGCCTGCGGTACACGGCATCCTTTGATGCTCGTTCCAGTTCCACAAACTTCTTTGCTTCGATCAGGATCAGATTCAGTCTGCTCACTCGTTCCTCTCCTTCGAGTTTTCCTTTTAAAATCCCTTGACTAATCCCCTGACTGATTCCCTGACTAATCCCTTCCTCATAAATTGCTTCACCTAAATTACACATTTCTTTTCCCTCTCCTTCCTCTAATTCTTTTGACATTTTCATATCAAAACGGCTTTCCAGCTCCTGCTTCTTTTCCTCAACCGAAAGTCTTGTTGAAAACAACACATTTAAGAAATCATGGATTCCACCCTCTTTCACTTGCATCTTCTCATTCAGACAGATAATAATAACCGAAAGCTTATCATAATGTTCCTTCTTCTCATGCATGTTTCCCACAATGTTTTTCTCGCTCAGATGATACTCCGTCATGGCATTCCCGATTCTTTTCGGTGCATTCATACACAGCCAGATACTGTACACCTTCCGCACATTCTGATAATTCGAACCGGTAAATTCCGTTCCAAGCTGGGACGATATCATTCTTGCACCGTAAAATACACCACGTGTAACAATATGATACTTCTTGTAAAAATCCTTCTGTGCCTCAATGTTAATCAGAAGTTTTACCGGAACTTTTTTCCCTTTTGCCGGAATCCAGACTTGAAAACGTACATCATAATAAATCTCGCCCTCACCCGGTTTCTTGTCCTCAGTATTGTTTCCGGCAATATGTCCTTCCATCAAGCCGTCCGGTTCAATCCATTGTTCAAGCTCTTCCAGTGAAACTTCCTGAAACTCTTCTGCCGATTCTTTCAGAATCCTTGCCAGTACTCCTTTGTTACTAATAATCCTTTTGGCATGTTCATCATACTGGGCAATCATTCCCGCCAGTTCCAGATCATTTGCCACTACCGTTTTTTCCTGCATATACCAGCCTCCTATGATAGGCAGAAATACATAATAAACATGAAAAAGGATATCATTTAAAGACCAGATTTACTTCGATTTCTGCCAAATTTAATAATGTGAATACTTGGCAGAAACTGCCAGAATGTGTTGCCACATAAAGAATATTCGTATGAATAAATTGTAATCCTCATATAGAAAAAAGTCAACCTATTTTGTTCTAAAAGTAACAGTATAATTTCTTAGTTTGCCTACATTAAAATTTTATTAAAAACAGTTATGCACATTCTGTATTATAATAAACCAATTTGTTATATTTAGTAATATAAATATAATCATATAGATAAAATTAAAATGATCTTTTAATTGCCGTTCATCATAAGTTTCATTTTTTCCGAATAAACTTTGTAAAATTCTTTTATTAACCTTTACTCCTATCATATTATAAATAATACAGCCAAACACAATTGAAATGTAGACCCCTGCGGGCGAATACTGAGGAATAACTCTTATGATTAAACTTCATGACATGATTACAACCATACTCAATATAGTGAATAATAAAAATGCTGAAAAAACTTTTCTCATTATACACACAATACCTGTAATTGCAATTACTAAAATAAAAAGAACAAAAAATACTCTTGCATAATTACTAAAATAGCATGTTGCTAATAATGCCCCACAAATAATTAAAGCAAAATATAGTATATACTTATTAGCAAAGTTAAGTGGCAATACCATGAGTTCTACACCCAAAGCCACTCCTACCGTACATAACATCATATAAAGATATTGCCCACTAACACCCTTGTCATAAAGTTTTATAAATAACAGTACTGCTATTAAAAAAATAAATACTCCTATTATTTCCATATTAATTCTTTTCTTTAGATTAATTTTTTCATTCCAAATGCAATTCATAAATGACTCTCTCCTTCATAATACCATTACTATTGGACCTGCTTACTCCACTATCTTTTTCAATTAATTATTGATGTTCAAGAGATAAATTTTGGCAACCATTGTTCCATTTTTATTTAAAGATACTACTGTCATATCTACTTTTTCTCCCTGTAGTTCACTTACTGGAAATATTGCAAAGCTCGCACTATCCATTTGGTATACCGGAGTATTTTCATCTGTATTGGCAAGAAATTCTTCTTTCCCTTCCTCATCGGAAATTGACAACAAATGTTCTTTCCAATGCAATCCACAATTTATATATATACCATCACACATTTGTAAAGTTGCTACCTCAAATGATAGTTTTTGTGGCACAAGTTTAAAAAACTCACTGCCTTCCTGCAAATATATCCCTGCTTCCATAATTTCTTTACTCTCCAAATTTATAGTAATTTCGTCACCTTCATCATATGCTACATAGGAGTACTCATTTCCTGCCTTTACATAATCACCAGTAAAAAAAATATATTTATTAGCACTTTCAATTACAGTCCAATGACCTTCATCTTTTGTATCATCAAGATCCTGCTTTTTATTTGTATCACCTTGATTCTCTTTTTTTTCAATATCTTCCTCTTTATTATTTTTTCCCTGTTCTTTATTTACAACATATATTAACATTCCGGTTACAAAGGCCGCTACATCAAGGAAAAGCGCCAAAATAATTGTGAATATGGCTAATTCATTATAGGGACTCATCAAATAAATAAGCCCTTGTTGTGCAGCATTATGTTCTGTTATATAGGTTCGAATTACATCATCTAAAATTTGAACTGATTTAGTTCGATTATATTGATTCAAAATTTCATTGTCATTCTCATCATACAATGGCAAACCACTAATCAAAGACTTAAGTTTATCAATTTTCTCTTTCCATGTTATTCTCCATGCATCATTTTCCGCTAATGTTTCGTTTGATTCTTCTCTTAACCGTTCTATACTTTCGTCAAATGATTTGGCCGATTCTTTAAGTATTTTATAATCATTTAATTTCTCAATAAAATTACTCATTTTGTTCAATAATTGCATATATGAACTACCGTTATCCTTCGAAACATTAGCCGTATTTTTTAATGAATTAAATACTTCAATTGCTAATTCTGACATTTTTTCAACATCAGGTGACTCAGATAAAATTTCTTCTTGTATTTTTTGCAAAGATAAATTAATACTATTATCCGTTTTTCCTTTTATCGAATCAATTTGATCTTGATATACTTGCAGTCGCTCCAATGCAGTTTCAAAATCACTTTTTTTAGCTTCCAATTCCTTTATATTATTACTTATACTTTTATATGTTTCTGTCCAACTTTCAACTGCCCAATTTAAACTTTTAATACTTTCTTCATCTGTTGCGTTATTTCTGGCTGATTGTGCCGATTCCCATCTATTTAACGCATTTTGCAAACCCACGTTCAATTCTTCCAATTGTTTATTTAAATTTTCAATTGCAGTTTCTATATTTTTTCTTTTCTGTACTATTTCTTTCTCTGCTATATCCATTTTATCCAGACTTGCTTCTTTATTTGTAGCATCTTCCATTGCATATATAACATTATTCATATACTCTTTAGCAGCAAATCCTTCTGCAGTATATATTTCTCTTTCCTTCTGCCAATTAATTTGTGCATCTGACTGTTCGCCTTGCTTATCACTGATGGAATCTACAGTTAAAAATATTTCTAACATTTCAGACTCCAATCTTTCTTTTAAAACCTTCTCATATGTTTTTGTATAATCTGTTCCATTATACAATTCAGTTCTATAGTTCTGTTCTACCAATAATTGACTTTCCGTTTCCCATGATTGGGAATAAACTTTTCCAACAATAAATACATAACTAAACCACGAAGAGCAAAACAATACAATACACGTTAATATTATTAAAAATATTATTTTTATTTTTCCTTTGGTTTTTTCTACGAACATAGGCAGATAGAAATTTAATCCCAAAAGCATGCCTTGCACGGCTAAAGAAGCTGCATATGCCTGCCACTGTTCTTGAAAAACATAATCCATCATTCCCTGAGCAGTAGCCCAGAATGACACTCCTGCCAATAATATTGTACATATACGCAATAAATTAATTGCACCTGACATACTATTATTTTTATCCATTAGTCTACCTCCTGATACTTTTTACTTTCCTCTTAAAGTGTTGGAATTTTCCTTTTTCTTGTTTTCCTTCAATATTTAAAATTTCTTCCAATACAGCCTTCTCCATAGCTGCTCTAATTCTTTTTTTCACTGCATTATTAGAATCAATTCCAAAGAAACTGATAAATGAAGAAATCCACCCACGAAAATCTATTTCTGCTAATATCCCCATTACTATTTCCATTACACAATTTACAGTTAAAATATATATGTACCTTATTACTCTCCTGAGAAGTGATTTTTCCCGTGTGCATTGGTCTAAAGAGAGCCTTAGCAATTCCAATACAACCATTAAGATTAAGATTATCAAATTGACAATTAATGTTGCATAACCTATATTTCGTAGTATATTTTCAGTATAATTTTCTCTTGAAAATGTAATCAATATCGCAACGCCAAAAATCATTACTACAATTGGTATTTTATATAAATCAAAAAACTTTGACCAACTACTATATATATTTTTGCTTGTTACCTTTTTCCTTATAAAAGTTTGAATACACTGATAAAGTACAATAAAGGCGGAAATTATTATTCCAGTTACCATAATAAAGTAAATAGTATATGTTAAAATTGAAATATAAATTTGCCCTTCAAGGGGTTTTTGTTCATACAAACCAAATTTATTTAAATTATCCGCCCATTTTTCAATATAATCTAACAAACTAATTGGCAAAAAGAAATAAATCGACAAAATAATAATTGTTAAAACAATGGAACCAACATGCGCAAATTTCTCTTGTTTATTTTTCTGTTCAAATTCTTCCTGTTTGCGCTCGCTTCTCTTTTCATCTAATTTTGCAGTATCATAATTTTTTTCTTCTCCATCAATGTCTTTGAGTTTATCCCTATAATCACAAATTTTTTCTACTGTTACTACATTTTCATTTGAAATCAGTTCTGCTTTCAGAATTTTTAAATCAATTTTTCTCACTAGAAGAATGACTAAATACATTATTGCTAGCAATCCAAATAACAGCCACAAGCCACACCAGCTACTCATATAGTCTACAAATAATTGTTTGCTAAATACCACTCCATATTCCTTAACATTTATTATGCTAGTCCATATACTAATCATTATTATATTACTTAAAGCAACCACCTTGTTTTCATTTTGCCTAAAATATATGGATAGAATAAGACAAATTGAAACTAGTAAAAAGTTGTAAAGATTAAAAGATAACATATTACTTCTTTCATACGTCAGGAAATACAATATAGCCGTTAATGAAATAGGTGTTGCATATAAAATTCCTTTTAATATAAGGTCTATCTGTTTTTTCTTTTTACTATTTTTAACCATATATTTTTATTTCTCCTTTCGCAATATATTTTATTAATTCTACCATCTCTTTTGTATTTTATTTACCAAATTAACTTATTAAATGATATAATTATCTAAATGTATTGTACTTTATTAATGAACTATGCAAAACCATCGCAAAGTTATATTTTCTATAACAATTGTGCATAATAATAATTGTATCTTGTCTAATCTGAAAAAATTCTTATAACTTACTCCTATAACATTGCATAAAATTTTATCACCCATTAATATAGACATAAAAAAAACTGTAAAGATGCAAATACCGTACTTTGACATCCTTACAGCTTTTTTTATAAATATATTCGTATTAATTGCCCATTCTTCTACCAATTGTTCCATTCATTATTTTTCTCCTCCCCCTGTAAATTAAGATACTTCCAAATATTCCTTACTTGTCCGCAAGATAAAATCCGATGATTTCTTTTTCTAACTTGTTTTTCCATACTACCTTAATACACAATCACATAAAACAATCCCGTAACATTCCTCTTATACCTCACCTGAAACTTCCCCATCGTCTCATACGGTAACCTCAGTCCCACATCCTTCATGTCCGCAAGAATAACCGACCTCTCATAAATATACTCATTCTGGCTGGTTTGCACATCATAAACATATGCATTCTCCGGCATGGAATTTTCCACACAGCCTTCCACCATATGACCCGGGCCGCCAATCACACCGGAATAAGTATAATCAGCACTTTTTACAAATGAATTATCCTTAAAGGAAAATAAATGGCAGTTCAGATATCCTTTTCCTTCTTCCGGTGAAAAGACCGATTCCACGATTCCAAGCTGTTGCCCCGTTTTCCCGTCAATTCCCGTTATCACACAGGACATCTGATATCCGTCCGGACAATCCAACACCACCTGTACCGGTTCTATTCCCTCTGCCGTAATTGTCACTAATTTCTGTTCCGGTTGTCTTTCAAAAATAATCTGTACCGGTTCCGCTATTTTGTCACCATCAAAATCATACGCTGTTTCATAAACCTCCTGATACAATTCCTCAGCGTCAGAAAGTTTCAGCAGTCTGCATGGCGCAGAATCATCAAAGATATATTCCAGATTCTCCCGTTGTAACTGTACCCATTGATACTTTTTTATCTCCATCCTGTAAAGGAACAAAAAAACGCCGCATAGAAACAACAAAAAAACAGCAATCAGCATGACAATATATCGATATGTTTTTTTCATGTCATAGTCATACCTTCTCATGAAACAGCCTCCCCTGTCATGTAACGTATAAATTCTTTTACAACCTCTTCCCGTTCCACTGCATTACTCTCCATTAACTTAAGCCATATCCGGCTTGTAATTGGATTAATCCTCACAATTCCGGTAACATCATACAGCATGTCCAGAAGTTCCTCATTCGAAACATTCTCTGCCGTAAATTCTTCTGACTTAAAAATTGTCTCAATGATATCACCTTTGCTGACGCTGGAAGAAAGCAGCCTGGAACACAGACCCTTTAGTTCTTCCTCACCCGGTTTGCGTCCCAGCATCCGTTCCATTGTTTTTACAACAAAATATGTTACATCCGAATTACGGTTGTAGCTTGTCTGATTCAGGTTCCGCAAAGCATAAATGTCACCAAAACTTCCTGTATCAATATCAAAATCATAACACCGGTAATCAAATTCCGTCAATGCAATCATGTCAGCAAATACTCTGTCACGTGACATTCCGGCATCAAGACAGGTTACATACTTTTCAACATCCGCCGTATCAATCTCCTCGTCTGATAATCCAAGCATTGCACGGTATAAAAGCCGCACATACTCTTCATCCGTTTCAGACGGGGTATTTGCCTCTTTTCCGCCAATTACTTCATAGGCAACCTGTGCCGCCGTCATATAATGGTTCATGAGCCGTTCCCGGTAACTCAACAGATCCTCATCCGAAGCCTTAGCCCCGGTGACAGTCTCATAAAGCTCATTAATAAAGTTCTCCACATTTCCCCTGCTTTCATCCGTATCTTTGACCACCACAATGCAGGTTGCATACTCTGTGCCGTCACATACTGCCATGACAACCGTTCTTCCGGCTCCCACTGCAGTCATTTCCCCGGAATTGGCATCGATTGATACCACACTTTCATCATCACTAATCCACTTTAGCCCCTTTGTGGAAGCAAATTCCGGATAAACAGTGTACTCCGGTTTATCCCGGTATCCCACTGCAAGCACTGTCCCGGTCTTTTTAAGGGTCAGCTCCTCCAGAGGTTTTAATTTAAACCGTTCCCCGTCAAAATACGTTACCAGTTCATTCCACAGACTGATACCGATGGTATCCAGGCATCCCTTTGTATAGGTTTCCCATTCTTCCGTATCCATGTATTTAAACACATCATAGGAAAGTCGTTTGCTTCCGTCACTGTTTAACAGTCCGAAATAAAAATGATCCTTTATTTCAGCCGAAGCATCCTTAAGGGCACGAAACATCGTGGCATCAATCATGTCATTAAACTCTGCCGCATAATATGTATACGCAAGTGCCGCCGCCTGTTTTGCCTCCTGCCCGTTATATACCGTAAATCCCTGCTCCGATAAAATAATCCGCACATTCTCCCCAAAATTATATTTTACATAATCCGTCAGAACATTCAGATTTCTTGCGCTGATAAAATCCGCATTTTCACTCTCCGGCGTATAGCGGTATGCATTTCTGGAATTCCAGATATTCGAGTCCGTCATGATGGATGCATATGGATGATACGCCAGATTCCAGTCAATTCCCGGTGAAAGTTCTTCGATTCTTACCGCAAATGCATCTAAAAACGTCTTTCCTGCAATTCCTCTTCCCTCATCATTATGCGTCCAGCTGTGATCCAGGGACAAATACGCTCTTGCCCCGCTGTTATATCGTTTGATGGCATCATTTACAATAACAAATGACCTTGCCGCAATATCCACATTCACAGAAAGAGACGTAGTTCCCGTATAATTCCATGCATTCGGCATGTTCACTTCATTCCCCACAATCCAGTTATCAATATGACAGTCTTCCCTGCCATAAGTGGATGCCAGAAAATCCATCAATGCAGACAACGTCTCCACTGCCTGTTCATCATAAACATTCCAGCCATAATACAATTCATGAATATTGCCGACTCCGCCTGGATAAATAAGATTATTGGATAAAGAACGATAATCCATCTGCATAAGCAGAACAACCGTCACACATACATCATTTTGATTAAACTCCATGACCGCGTCCGTGCTCAAATCCGGAATATAATTGAAATAATAGGTCTTTCCGTTATAGACGTGTTTTACATTTCCATTCAGGAGCTGGTTTAAGCAGACATTAATCAGTGTGTGGCTGATTCCAAGATCCGCATACGCTCCCGAATAGGAATACGCTTCCTGCAATCCCTTCTTGGTTCTTGTTTCCGTCCGGTAATAATTGCTGGTACCCTCATATTCATCTTCAAAATAAGCATCGATATTGTCTTCGGCATAAGTCATCTGCACATTTGCCGACACAAAAATCAACATTAATACCATTAAGACTTTAATTCTATTTTTCATACTCATAAACATATAATTCATGCAATGCCCTTGTCGCCATGATATACTTTGCCTGTCTGTGCAAAGGTGTTGCAAGTTTCCCTTCGTAAATGCAGTGAACCTGGTCAAATTCCAGCCCCTTTGCAAGATAGAAGGTTGTTACCACAATTCCCCTCTTAAATTCCTTGCTGTCACGATTAATGTAAGACAATTTTTTCATGGTATCCACGCCACTGTCTTCAAGAATTTTCTTAAGCTTCTTATAAGTCATCTCCGCATCCTTTTCCGACATGGTAATTACCGCAAATGTGTCAAATCTTTCCAGATTTTCACAAAGCACTCCCGCAGCTTCCTTAAGACTTTCCTCATAAGAAATATTCTTATGAACGACCGGTTCCTTTCCATGCCGTTCCAAAAGCTCTATCTCCTCATCATCAGTAAGATTCCTGGCATATGTGGCAATTTCCACCGTCTGGCGGTAGCTTTTGTTGATGGATAGCATTTTAATCCCTCTTCCGAAAATCTTTGGAAGAAACTTCATCACATCACTTTTTCTCTCCTCCATGGTCTGAGCCTTGTCCCCAAGAATTGTCATCTTACAGTCAAATAATTTCTTAATAATCAGATACTGGATATAGCTGTAATCCTGCATTTCATCAATGACCAGATGCTTAATCTCCCTCTTATCCTTACGGGATAAAAGCTGATATTTAAGATACAGCACCGGAAATACATCTTCATACCGAAGCTTCCTGTCCTCAAGTGGTACATCCGCAAGTCCCGCCATGTCCATTCGCTCTAAGAATTCACTGTACAGCTTATAAATATCCTTTGTGACATACATCTGGTTAAAGGATTCCATGATAATTGCCATCTCAATGTCATCCAGACTTCTTCCGTTTAACGTTTCCGCTTCATCAATCACATATTCTGCCACAGCCTCCATTCGTGAAAGCAGCGGAATATCCGGAAATTTGTAATAAAAAAGCTCCATGATGTCATTTGCGGATTTACTAACAAACTTATACTTAATATTCTTAAAATTCAAAAGCTCGCTTTCCAGTTCCAGCACATATCCATTCAGTTCATTGACAAATTCTTTCGACTGCTTATAATGATACCTCTTTGCAATATCCGAATCCTTATAAAGCTCATCACTTTCTGCTGCAAGCAGCCTTTCAATCTGATCATACCGTTCCTCACAGTCTGCAGCAATTCCTTTTAATTCCCGGTAGGCAAAAATATCAAAACTCATTTCCCGGATATTTTCCTCCCCAAGTTCCGGAAGAATATGGGAAATATAATCCGTAAACACACCGTTTGGTGACAAAATCAGCACATTGGCTGCCTTTAAGTTCTTGCGGTCGTGATACAGAAGATATGCAATCCTGTGGAGCGCTATGGAAGTCTTTCCGCTTCCTGCCACACCCTGTACCACCATGATTTTATCCTGAACATTACGGATAATCTGATTCTGCTCCTTCTGAATGGTACTTACAATGTTCTTAAGCTTCACGTCACCGTTATTTCCAAGCTCGCTCTTTAAGATTTCATCATCAATCTTAACATCACTTTCAAAGGCATAGACCATTTTCCCCTGCTTAATCTTATACTGCCACTTGGATGTGATTTCCCCCTCCAAAACACCTTCCGGAGTTGCAAAGGAGGCCTCTCCCTTATCAAAATCATAAAAAAGACTTGCAACCGGAGCTCTCCAGTCCACGATTAACGGAGCCTTTCCGGCACCCTCTGAGAAATTTCCTATGCCAATATAATAACTTTCCGGCGCACTTTCCCCGTCATAGACAAAATCAATCCTTCCAAAATACGGCGAATCCAGCATTTTCTTAAAGCGGCGCTTTAAATCCAATGCCTGGGAATTGGCATTAATCCGTGTAAGAAGTGCCTGCTGGTTATCGAAATTCTCATAGCCGTACTCATCCATTTCCGTATAATTGGACCAGTAGTACTCGTGCATTTCCTCAATGTCCTTTTCCCCCTCATCAATGGAAATGTCCAGTTCCTTAATGCGGTTATTCAGTTTTTCAAGAATCATTTCCAAATAATTATCCATTACAAACTCCCGTTGTCCCGGTATGAAAGCACACCCTACTCTCCAAAAATCTTCACTTCATCCGCCTGTCCGAAATTGTAGAATCCGGCAAGCCCCTGTTCTTCCAACTTATTTAAAAACTTTCCAAGCTTCTTTGGCTTCACATACATTACCACGTCATAATCCGCACGAAGTTCATCTGCTTTCTTTAATGCAGGAACCACATCTGCCTCATCAAAAAGCATAGCAATTTTCTTCTTTCCCGGAATCTCATATCCGGTTTCGGAAAGAATTGCAAAGATACGCTCAAATCCAATGGAAAATCCCACCGCAGGAATATCCTCGCCGATAAACTTTCCAATCAGGTTATCATATCTTCCGCCGCCTGCAATGGAACCCTTAAAATCAAGACTCTGGATTTCAAAAATAGTTCCCGTATAATATCCCTGTCCTCTTACAAGTGAAATATCAAACTGAATGGAATAATTTCCGTCATTTATTTCATTCACTGCATTCATTATGGTTTCCACGCTGTTTAAGGCTTCCTCATCCGTACAGTATTTTTTCACATCTTCAAGGGATAACGGAAGGTTGCCAAAAATGTTAATCATTTTCTCAATGCTTTCCGTTGCAAATCCTTTCTCCGTCAGCTCTTCACGGACACCGTCTGTCCCCACCTTATCAAACTTATCAATGGTAATGCACACACTGTCTAACTGCTCCGGTAAAAATCCTGCCGTCAGAAGTACATTTTTTAATAATCTCCTGTCATTAATCTTTACCACAAAATTCTTAATTCCGATTGCAAGAAGTGCCTTTGCCGTGGTATCAATCAGCTCAATTTCACAGCTATTGGAGGAAGAACCGATAATGTCAATATCACACTGGATAAATTCTCTTAATCTTCCCTTCTGCGGTCTTTCCGCACGGTAAACCCGGTCAATCTGAATGCACTTTACAGGATAACCAAGTCTGGCACGATTATTCGCATAGTAACGACTAAGCGGAAGGGTAAGATCATAGCGCAGTCCCATGTCAGCCAGCTCATTTTCCTTAAACTGCTGATTCTCAATGGCTTCACTTAACTTATCGCCTCTCTTTAACACCTTAAAGATTAGATTAAGATTTTCGCCGCCCTCACTCTTATCAAGGTTCTCAATGTCCTCCAGAATCGGTGTCATGATTCTTTCAAAACCATGATTCTGATAGGTCTTTAAAATCACAGACTGAAGATAATCCCTTAATGCCACCTGGGATGGCAGATAGTCGTTGGTTCCTTTTACAGTATTTGTTTTCATTGTTATTCTCCTCGTCAAAATTTATTATCCAATCTACTTTCTAATTTAAATTTCTAAGCCACGTTGCAAACATATCCGGCCATATGGCACATTCCGGCTGTAATTTGTTGCCTTCTTTCGTATTGGTCTCTTCCGTTGCAAGTCCCAGACCATGTCCCCCATACGGGAAAATATGCAGTTCAAAATGTATACCATTCTTCCTTAATGCATCCGCAAAAAGTAATGAATTCTCCACCGGAACAGAACCATCCTCAAAGGTATGCCAGATAAATGCCTCCGGCGTATCTTTATTAACAAGTTTCTCAAGAGATACCTTATCCACCATTTGGTCATACTGTGTTCCGAGAAGTTTCTCAAAAGAACCCCTGTGTGCAAATTCACCGGATGTAATTACCGGATAAGAAAGAAGCAGCCCGTCCGGCTTGATTTCCTCTGCCGAAACCTTCAGGGCATCCTCAATAAATCCCTGATTCCACATGGTTCCCAGACTTGCCGCAAGATGACCTCCTGCCGAAAATCCTGCCACAATAATCTTGTTCTCATCAATATTCCACTCTTCTGCATTCTTTCGTGCCAGTGCAACCAAAGATGCCAGTTCATAAAGTGCGCAAGGATATTCATTCGGACAAAGACTGTAACGAAGCACCACCGCATTAAAACCAAGGCTGTTCATGCGGATTGCAATGGCTTCTCCCTCTCTTGGGGAATGATGATTATACCCGCCGCCCGGACAAATCACAATCAGCGGTCTCTTACGAATCCTCTGATACTCCGGATACACATCCAGAAGATAGGTAGTATATGTTGCCTTCACCTCATTATGCGTAATTCCCAGTTTCCCATAATCTATCTCAATCTCAAATGTCTCATGCCTCATGACTGAAATCCTCCATCCTTATCCTGAATATTACTGATACACTTATACATGTATTTATCAGTATACCACACGCACACTTCATTTTCTAGTAGATTATTCCTTCCTCAAATGTTAAAATAGATATAAATATATATAAGAATCTGCGGGTCAAAAGCATCTGCATGGGTGGTACGTTTTCCTTACAGAGTCGGAGGAGTTCTCCATCATCGGATGCATTATGAAGAATATTAGAAATTCTTAATGTTGCATCCGATATACAGCAATTCCAGCCACGGCTGGCTGGAAAGGCTTCCACCCGACAGGATGTCGGATTGGAAGCCGTTTGCGTCAGAAACCATATCCTTCCCATGGAACATTTAGAATTTCTTATATTCGAATACCGCATCCGATGATGGAGAATCCCTCCGGCTCCGTAAGGGAAGCGTACCACCCATGCAGATGCTTTTGACCCGCAGATTCACAACACACTTTGAACTGACTGGAGGGATTTTATGGACAAGAAATTATACAAATTAATGAACTGGCCGGAAATCGAAGGCATTATTTACTCCGAATGTGATAACCCGCACGACTACCTGGGACCGCACGTTACCCCGGCAGGCCTGTTAATCCAGGCATTCATACCCGGTGCATCCTGCATTGTGGTAAAAGTAGACGGCCAGAAGAAAAACTATCCTATGGAAGAAGTAGACGAAGCCGGATATTTTGCCGTTCTGATACCGGGTCGTAAAAAAGTAAAATACACCTTATTCATCACATTTCCTGACGGACAGAGCAAGGAAATCCGTGACCCGTATGCCTATGACTATCCGGTAAGCCGTGAAGCCTTAAAGGAATTCGAACTGGGTATTAATTACCGTATCTATGACCTCCTCGGTGCACATGTCACGGAAGTAGACGGTGTTCTTGGCACGCATTTTTCCGTATGGGCTCCAAATGCAGTAAGAGTCAGTGTTGTCGGCGACTTTAATAACTGGGACGGACGCACCCATCAGATGAGAAAGGACTACGAAAGCGGTGTCTTTGATCTTTTCATTCCGGGTGTCTGGACCGGGGAACTTTACAAATATGAAATCAAGTGCAAAGGCGGTCTTGTCATTTTAAAATCAGACCCGTACGCATTTGAATCCGAACTGCGTCCGGGTAATGCTTCCGTGGTTTATGATATTTCCAATTTTAAATGGGAGGATAAAAACTGGCTTGACCTGCGTGATAAGACTTCTGCCTTAAAATCACCTGTTTCTGTCCTTGAGCTCCATCTTGGCTCCTTTAAGAAACCAACGGACGGACGGGAATTTTACAATTACCGTGAACTTGCCCCAATGGTCATTGACTACGTGAAGGAAATGCATTACACCCATGTGGAGCTGATGCCGATAACCGAGCATCCTTTTGATGCTTCCTGG
>JAQXXN010000203.1 GCA_029226085.1 Thermoflexaceae bacterium | reverse complement strand
GCAGGTACAGGGCACCGCTATCTCCCCGGCTGCGCGGAAGTCTTATAAACAATTTATATACTGACTCTCAAAAAGCGTCAGTAGTGAAAGTATAGATGTTTTTCACTTATTTGTCAAGGATACTTTCTTTTTTCAATGCCTCTTTCTTCTTTCGAAGCTCCTTAAAAAAATCTGTAAGCATTGATGAACACTCTTCCTCCAGAACCCCTCTCAAAACCTCTACCTGATGGTTAAATCGCTCCTCCTCCAAGAGATTCAGAATGGAGCCGCAGCACCCTGCTTTCGGATTCATGCTTCCGATGACAACCTTTGGAATTCTTGCCTGTACGATTGCCCCGGCACACATCTGGCACGGTTCCAGTGTCACATACATGGTACAGTCCTCAAGGCGCCAGTCCTTTAAAACCTTACTCGCCTTTTTAATGGCAATAATCTCCGCATGCGCCAGTGTGCTCTTATCTGTATTCCGCCTGTTATATCCTCTTCCGATAATTTTCCCCTGATACACAATCACGCATCCTATCGGCACTTCATCCAGCTTCCATGCCTTCTTCGCCTGCCTGACTGCCTCCTTCATATACTTCTCATTTTCCGTCATTTTATTCCTCGAAACTCATTATGAGTATTGCACATATTTCTTCATTTTGTTATATTTTATATTATGATAAGAGAGTTCAAAGCATCTGTATGGTGGTACGCCCTGCCAACAGGCATAAAGGCGCATATCATATCGGGTGCATTACGCAGGATTTTAGAAATTCTTAATGTTCCATTCCATGTACAGCAATTCCAGCCATGGATGGCTGGAAAGACTTCTACCCGCCATGGATGGCGGATTAGAAGTCGTTTGTGTCAACTACGAATCTACCTGCATGGAACATTTAGAATTTCTTAAATACGAAGTCCGCACCCGATATGATATGCGCCTTTATGCCTGTTGGCAGGGCGTACCACCATACAGATGCTTTGAACCCTCTTATCATAATATATCATTCTTTTCTTACTTTTTCCATCACAATTTAGGAATGCGGGGATATCATTATGCTGTATAACTACGAATCACAAAATCTCATATACAAAATTCTTTCTGTGGAAGATGCCCCGCGCATTCTGGATTTTTATCATTCCAACCGTGATATTTTTGAGCCTTATGAACCGGATAAACCGGACAATTTTTATAGTCTGGAATACCAGACCACCATGGCAAAGCTGGAATACGAAAATTTCCTTCGTGGAAAAAGTGCCCGTTTCTGGATCAGCCGCAAATCCCAGCCATCCATTCTCATCGGCTGTGTAAGCTTTAATAATATCGTCAAGGGTTCTTTTTTATACTGTACCATCGGCTATAAAATCCACAAAAGCCATCAGGGAATCGGTTATGCTACCGAGGCAGTGGAATATCTTACCGGGAGAATGTTTGCAGACGGCGGACTTCACAGAATTGAAGCTTATATTCATCCGGATAACCACGCTTCTATTGCCCTTGTTGAAAAATGTGGTTTTCAGTTTGACGGAATTGCCAAGGATTATGTCTACATGAAAGGCTCCTGGACGGATCATCTCCGTTATACCCTGATAAGTCCGTAACACGTATTTTTTCTTATTCGTCCGGCTTATTCATCATCCCGGAACAGTGTATACCAGTAGCCGAAGTTTGAACAATTTATGCCATTTCTCTGCGCCGCCTTAAAATTATCAAATCCGAACATTGCCGCTATCATTCTTTCACTGTTTTCATATCTTCCCGGCACGCCAAGCATATATATTTTCTGCGCTTTCCGACATCTTTGCCTGCCAATGAGCACATGCCTGTAATAATACAGACCGTGAAGCAGAAAGCTGTTATTTACTACGTTCTTACAGGAGGACGGCAGATACTTTAAGTCCTCATAGCCGATTTCCACACATGGCTGAATGATGTCATCATTAAACGGCTCAACTATGTCATACTTTTTAAACATATCTTTCCAGTTGTTAATCTTCATGTGATACGATTTATCATACTTTATGTTTTTGTTTTTTTCTTTCTTTTTTACTTTCAGGAAATCCGGTATTTCCTGAATTGCAAGCTCATCTGCCGGCTTTTCTTTCGGTTTTGCCTCCACCATGATTTCTTTCAGGGAGTCCACCCAGTCCACAAGCTTCAGATCAAATTCTTCCTCCGACCACTCCGCCGTGTAGATAATATCACTGCACCGGATAATAACACCGCATATTTCCGACAGGGAGACTCCTTCCATGTCCTTTGGATTAAAATCCAGCACGATACTGCTATTTCTACCTGTAAGCTGTTCCTTCCGATAACCGCATGCCTTAATTCTTCCGCCCTTCCACAGATAATATCCGACGGTTGCCTCAGATAGAGAAGAAGGTTTTAATTCTCTTAATTCGATATCCATCTTCCCCCTGTCCTGACGGACTTCCGTCTTTATATATCCCTTATTCTGGCCCTTTTCCCCATTTTCATATTCATATATGTATGAAATCCTTCTGCTATAATCTGACATCAAAAAAACTCCTGCTTTACTTAATTTGTCCAATTAAGTATATGCAGAAGTTCCTGTTATCATTCGCTTATTTTTCATTCTTCATGATATCCGAGATAATATTGCTTAAATCAGCAAACTGCTGTAAGGTTAATGCTTCCCCGCGGATGGACGGATTACCGCAAAGTCTGATAATGGCTTTTTCAATAACATCCTTTGACAGATGGATTTCACTGCTGTTATTTAACCCGTTGGCAAGGGTCTTCCTCCGCTGGTTAAAGGATGCCCGGATAATCTGAAACATCAGTTTCTCATCCTGCACCTCTACCGGATTTTTTTCATGTCTTGTCAGTTTTATCACTGCCGAATCCACATTAGGTCTTGGCATGAAGCAGCTTGCCGGTACGTTTAGGATAATTTCCGGCTGTGCATAATACTGTACTGCCAGGGATAATGCCCCGTAATCCTTGGTTCCCGGTCCCACCTGCATACGGTCCGCCACTTCCTTCTGAACCATGATTGTAATACTGTCAATCGGCACATGGCTTTCAAAAAGCCCCATAATAATCGGGGTTGTAATGTAGTATGGAAGATTTGCCACGACCTTAATGGGTTTTCCCTGATTTTTTTCCCGTGCCAGTGCATTAATATCCACCTTCAGGATATCTTCATTAATCACTGTCACGTTATTATATTCCGATAGTGTATCCCTAAGAATCGGTATGAGATTCTTATCAATTTCCACGGCTGCCACTTCTCTTGCATTTTCACATAGAATCTGGGTCATTGTACCGATTCCCGGCCCGATTTCCAGCACAAAATCCTCTTTTGTAACATCCGCTTTCCGCACGATTTTTTCTACCACATTGGAATCTATGAGAAAGTTCTGTCCAAATTTCTTCTGGAACGCAAATCCATATTTATTAATGATTGCAAGTGTATTTGTAGGATTTCCTAAATGCATCTAATCTTCCTTTCCCTGTTGTTTTAGACTGCCTATGCCTTAATACCATACATCTTCTTTGCATTTTGGGCAGTAATATCTACTACTTCATCATATGTGACCCCTTTGATACCTGCGATTGCCTTTGCAATATACGGAATATTCAGGGATGAATTTCTTCTGCCGCGGTTTGGCTCCGGTGCCAGATACGGACAGTCTGTCTCCAGAAGAATCCTGTCAAGAGGGGCATATTCCACTACTTCTTTTAATTTTTTTCCATTCTTAAATGTCACAACTCCGCCGATTCCGAGGTAAAATCCCATATCCAGATATTTTTTTGCTTCTTCCGCGGAATAGGAAAAACAGTGAACCACGCCACCGATTTCACTGCATCTTAAAGCATTCATCATGTCATATGTGTCTTTTGCCGCATCCCGGGAATGAATCACCATCGGAAGCTTTACCTGTCTTGCCAGCTCAATCTGCTTTTCAAACCATTCCTTCTGCACGGAAGGCTCTGGTTCCTCCCAATAATAATCCAGACCGATTTCACCGATTGCCCTGACTTTCGGATTGGTTTTTACTTCCCTTACAAGCCACTCATATTCCTCATCCGTTACCAGATGCACTTCATTGGGATGAATTCCCAGCGCTCCGTAAATATAATCGTACCGTTCCATGAGCTTAACCGTTCTTTTACATGAGTCAATACTGGAACCGATATTGACCACATATTCAATTCCGTTTTCAACCAGATGGGACAGCAGTTCTTCCCTGTCCTCATCGAACTTATCATCATCATAATGTGCATGGGATTCAAATATCATTTTTCTTTCCTATCTTCCTTCTCACAATAATAAAGCAGATAACATGTATGGCAAATGTGGCAAACCATGAAATCGGATATGACACATAAAGCACATCCAGCGTACGCTGCGCCTGAAATACCGTATTAATCCAGACAATGCGGAATACACATGCTCCCAACAGTGATACAATCATCGGCATGACAGAGTAACCAAGTCCTCTTAATGAACCTACCATGGTATCCATTAATCCGCACAGGAAATATGGCACACAGATAAAGGACATACGGACAATTCCATAGGATATAACCTGCATGTCATTACTGTATATGGATAAAAGCGGTATTGCAAAGATATAAAACAAAACCCCCAGGCTTCCGCCCACAATCGTCACAAAAAGCAGGCACCATCCCAGTACCTTATTAATTCGGTCATATCTGCCGCCTCCGTAATTCTGGCTGGTAAAGCTAAGCGCCGTATGATGGAATGCATTCATTGCAACATATACAAAGCCCTCCAGATTAGCCGCTGCTGCATTTCCTGCCATGATGACCGAACCAAAGGAATTCACGGAGGACTGTATAATAACATTGGATAAAGAAAACAAGGTTCCCTGAATTCCTGCCGGAAGTCCGTAACGAAGCATTTCCAGAAATTTGTTCTTTTTTATTACAAGATGCCTGATATTAAGATGACATGGTCCTTCCATGTCAATGAGGCATTTCGTTACCAGCACTGCCGATAATGCCTGTGAAACGATTGTTGCCACTGCTACGCCTGCTACACCCATGTCAAGGCAAATGACAAAAATAAGATTTAATACCACATTCACGACACCTGCGGTTATGAGATAATAAAGCGGTCTTCTTGTATCCCCGATAGCCCGCAGAATGGCGCTTCCAAAATTATATAATAAGGTCACCGGCATGCCAAGGAAATAGATTCTAAGATATAAGGCAGACAAATCAATGACATTTTCCGGTGAAGACATCAGCAAAAGAAGCGGCTTTGCAAAAATAAATCCTATCACTGCCAGAATCACGCCGCCAATCAGGCTTGAAAGAATCGCAGTATGCACCGTATCATTAACATCTTTTTCTTTTCCTGCACCATAGTACCTTGCAACAAGTACATTGGTTCCTACCGATAGGCCTATGAATACATTCATCAACAGATTTATCAGCGATGTGGTTGAACCGACTGCTGCCAGTGAATCACTTCCGCAGTACCGTCCCACAACAACGGTATCCACTGCATTAAAGAGCAGCTGCAGAATGCTCGAAAGCATTAACGGCACCGCAAACAGCATGATTTTACCCGCAAGAGGTCCTTCACACATATTCATCTCATATTTTTTCGTACTGTTCAATTATATCGACTCTTTTCTAACTTATTTTCCGGATATATTATTTCTCATGTACATAAACAGGCACCGCATATGCGGTGCCGTCTGCTGTCTGACTGTTTTTCTAACCGATTGGTGCTCCCGCAGGCATTATCTTTTCACTGGTAAGAAGTGAAAGATTTCCGTCTGCATCCTCAGCACACAAAAGCATTCCCTGTGACTCAATTCCTGCAATGACTGCCGGCTTTAAGTTGGTAACAACTACCACCTTCTTGCCAACCATCTCTTTTGCAGAATAGTGAAGCTTGATTCCCGAGACAATCTGTCTTACCTCACTTCCGATCTTAACCTTGGAGCAAAGCAGTTTCTTGGATTTCTTCACTTCTTCACATTCCAGGATTTCGCCAATCTGAAGCTGGATATTGTCAAAATCCTCAATGGTAATTTCCGCTTTCTTTTCAACATCCATCACTGGTTCTTCTTCCTTTACCGGCTCTGCATTCTTTTCCTTTAATGCCTCAACTTTTTCCATGACTTCCTTAAGGTCAAGTCTCGCAAAAAGAATTTCCGGTGCATCCGTAACTTTTGTTCCCGATACATAGCTGCCAAACTTATCCAGTTCTTCAAACTCCCTCTTTGATGCATGAAGCTGCGTCAGAATCTTTTCCGAAGTCTCCGGCATAAACGGCTCTAAAAGATTTGCGCCGATGGTAATGCCTTCCACCAGATTATATAATACGGTCTGAAGCCTTGCTTTTTTGCTTTCATCCTTTGCCAGTGCCCACGGCATTGTCTCATCAATATATTTGTTACACCTCTTAAATATGGTAAAAATTTCCGTCATGGCATCCGCAACACGAAGGTCATCCATCTTTGCCTCAACCTTTGCCTTTGCCGCCGTAACCGTATCCTTAAGGTCCTTATCGATATCCGCCTGATCTGCCTCGTCCCCGGCATTTACCACTTCACCGCCAAAGTACTTGTTGCTCATTGCAATGGTTCTGTTCACAAGATTACCAAGCGTATTGGCAAGCTCTGAATTCAGTCTTTCAACCAGAAGCTCCCATGTAATCACACCGTCATTTTCAAACGGCATTTCATGAAGCACAAAATAACGTACCGCATCCACACCGAACATGTCAACCAAATCATCCGCATAAATAACATTTCCCTTGGACTTACTCATCTTGCCGTCACCCTGCAAAAGCCACGGATGACCAAATATCTGCTTTGGAAGCGGCAAGTCAAGTGCCATGAGCATAATCGGCCAGTAAATCGTATGGAATCTTAAAATATCCTTGCCGATAAGATGTAAATCCGCCGGCCAGTATTTATCAAATAATTCCCCGCTGTTGCCGTCTGCATCATATCCAAGTCCCGTTATATAGTTACTCAGTGCATCAATCCATACATACACAACATGCCTGTCATCAAAATCCACCGGTATTCCCCACTTAAAGGAAGTTCTGGATACACATAAATCCTGAAGACCTGCCTTAAGGAAATTATTCATCATTTCATTCTTACGGGACTCCGGCTGAATGAACTCCGGATGCTCCTCGATATGCTTAATGAGCCTGTCCGCATATTTGCTCATTTTAAAGAAATATGCCTCTTCCTT
>JAQXXN010000202.1 GCA_029226085.1 Thermoflexaceae bacterium | reverse complement strand
TTGTTTCACTGTTTGATTATCAAGGTTCTTTTCTTTACGGAAGCGCCTTTGGAGCTTTCCGTTCTGCCTCCCCTCAACGGGTCAGCTTGTTTATAATATCACTTTAAATTTATAAAGTCAACAACTTTTTACAAAAATTTTAACGAAAATTTAAGCTTCGGTTTTATTCACTGCTTACATTATCCCAATCAGATCATTAATACTCTTCACTCCCACTAATTCAATCTTACCTTTTAGTTTCTCCAGTGACTTTAAACACACTGATGGTACAATGCACTTTTCAAATCCAAGTTTAACCGCCTCTGCCACACGCATCTCTGCCTGACTGACAGCACGGATTTCACCGGCAAGCCCCACCTCACCAAATGCAATGGTACGACTTCCGATTTCCTTATTTTTATAATTGGAAAGGATTGCCATTACAATGCCAAGATCCAAGGCAGGTTCATTAATTCGTAACCCTCCTGCAATATTAATGTACGCATCACATTCTGACAGACGCAGTCCCATCCTTTTTTCAATAACTGCCATCAGAAGATTTACCCTGTTTGGATCTGTTCCAACTGCCGTTCTTCTTGGAAGATTAAAATTAGTTCTGCATACAAGAGCCTGAATCTCAACCAGAATCGGTCTTGTTCCTTCCATAAGACATACCACAATCGAACCCGGAGCATCCTCCGGTCTTCCGCTCAGCATATATTCCGATGCATTTAGAACCTCCATAAGACCGTTTTCCCGCATTTCAAACACACCGATTTCATTGGTGGAACCAAAACGATTCTTTACGGAACGAAGAATGCGATATGCAGCCTGTCTGTCACCTTCAAAATACAATACCGTATCCACCATGTGTTCCAACACTCTGGGACCGGCAACCACTCCTTCCTTTGTCACATGTCCCACGATAAAGATGGATATTCCAAGCCCCTTGGCAAGCTGCATCAGAACGGATGTGGATTCTCTCACCTGGCTTACGCTTCCCGGGGCCGAACCAATTTCCTCCCGGTACATGGTTTGAATTGAGTCAATAATAACAACCTCCGGGGTATATTTTTTTAATGCTGCCTCCACATTGTCCAGATTCGTTTCACACATCAGTGTAAGATTATCATTAAATTCTCCGATACGTTCTGCTCTTAGCTTAATTTGTTTTAAGGATTCCTCTCCCGAAATATACAATACTTTATGATTCTCTTTGGCAATATGCCTGCACATCTGAATAAGCAGTGTAGATTTTCCGATGCCCGGATCGCCACCCACAAGAACAAGGGAACCTTTGATAATCCCGCCGCCCAGCACTCTGTCCAATTCTCCGATTCCGGATGATATCCGGTCATCCGTTTCAACCGAAATCTGGGACAATGTCACCGGCGCTTCCGATAAAGTAACTGTCTTTTTCCGGCCTGTGGCATCCTTTATGACCGGCTCCTCAACAAATGTGTTCCACTCCTTACATGCCGGGCACTGTCCGAACCATTTTGCCGATTCATAGCCGCATTCCTTACAAAAAAATGCACTTCCTTTACTTTTTGCCATATTCTTTCCTTTCAAAACTGCTTTAAAAAAGGCATATGCATCACGCATATGCCTGTATTATAACGATAACTTATCTCGCAATGTAAATTAAAGTTTCTCAACCTTTACATCTACATTTTTACCATCGCCAAGTTCAACACTTAAAACAAGCTTACCACCCAGATTCGTCTTCATTCCATCCGTAGCTGTATCATTAATGGTTACCTTATATTCCGTTTCCGGCTCCAATTCCAGTGTAATCTGTGCATCCTCTGTTCCTTCCACCAGAAACTCTACTGTTGAATCCGTAACCTTAAGATTAGTAACTGCTGTTCCCGGAACCGATTCATATACAAACATTCCGTTTCGTTCCAGCTTGGTAATCTCTTTAAATGTCTTTACTTTATATAAATCTCCATTGTGCTCAAAGTCAGATAACTTTGACTTGGTATCTAACAAATAATTGCCAAAACTTATCGTTCCATCCGCTTCTGAACGGATTAATTCATTAATAACTGCCATTGGTAATTGCCCTCCTGAGTTTATTGCAATTCATATTAATCTTTATGGTTATATCATACTATAAACTATGACATTTTTCTAGTATTTTTAACATTTTTCACTAAAAAGTCAATCTTACCGTCAACGCATGTTACAACCACATTTTTACCCGGCTTTATTTTGCCTTCCAGAATCCTTTCTGCCAATGTATCTTCTACCTTGCTCTGAAGAGTACGTCTTAAAGGTCTTGCACCGTATTTTGCATCAAATCCGTCGTCAATTATGAACTTTCTGGCTGCTTCATCCAAAGTAAGAGTCAGGTTCATCTGTTCCTTAAGACGCTTATTAATATTATTCATCATGATATCCACAATCTTGCCCATGTCATCCTTGGTCAGCATGTGGAATACAATGATTTCATCAATACGGTTAATAAATTCCGGTCTGAAAATCCGCTTAACCTCATCCATCACCTTGGCTTTCATTGCCTCATGATTCTGCTTTTCATCTGTCTTTCCGGCAAATCCCAAAGTCTTTGGTGCCACAATATTCTGCGCCCCTGCATTGGAGGTCATGATAATTACTTTATTCTTAAAATCCACAACCCTGCCTGTTGAATCTGTAATATGGCCATCATCCAGTACTTGAAGCAGGATGTTGAATACATCCGGATGTGCCTTTTCAATTTCATCAAAAAGAATTACCGAATATGGATTTCTGCGGACTTTTTCACTTAAATGACCGCCTTCGTCATATCCCACATATCCAGGAGGAGAACCAATCAGCTTGGAAACACTGTGCTTTTCCATGTATTCGGACATATCAACCCGGATTAGTGCAGATTCGCTTCCAAACATTGCATCAGCCAGCGCCTTTGAAAGCTCGGTCTTTCCCACACCGGTTGGTCCAAGAAATAAAAATGAACCTATTGGAC
>JAQXXN010000201.1 GCA_029226085.1 Thermoflexaceae bacterium | reverse complement strand
GATTCTGTTCTTTTTCCGAAATCAGTACATCCGAAAGTGTGGTTTCTCCATCCTCATCACCTACACCGTCTATGGGCGCATAAAAGGACACATAAGAATTTAACGGATTGTGCTTCTTACGGTTTGCCGTGCTGACTGCCGTGCACATCTGACGGTTGATGCACATACTTGCAAAGGTCATGAAAGAAGCTTCTTTTTCCGGCTTATAATCCCTGATTGCCTTATATAGTCCTATCATGCCCTCCTGTATCAGGTCATCCCCGTCTCCTCCTGCAATATACATTGCCTTTGCTTTCTTGCGCACAAGATTCTTATAACGGTCAAGGAGCTCCTCACAGGCGTTTTCGTCACCCAAATTATATTCTTTAATCAGATTTTCATCGCTTAATTTTTTGTAACTGTCAGCCATGTATCCACCAAACCAACTTCTAATTCAATCTCTGTCTTACAATTTCATACGCCAGAACACCTGCCGCAACCGAAGCATTCAGGGAATCAATGTCACCTTTCATCGGAATGGATGCGATCATGTCACATTTTTCCCGTACAAGGCGGCTGACACCATTTCCCTCATTTCCGATTACCAGTCCAATAGGGCCTTTCAGGTTCAGATTGTACATGATTTCTCCACCCATGTCCCCACAGACAAACCACAAGCCTTCCTTTTTCAATTCATCAATGGTTGCACTGATATTGGTTACCTTGGCAACCGGTGTATAATTTAATGCACCGGCAGAAGTCTTTAGAACGGTTGCCGTAAGACCTGCTGCCCTTCTTTTTGGAATAATCACTCCATGAGCCCCGCACAGATTAGCTGTACGGATGATTGCACCCAGATTATGCGGGTCCTCAATTTCATCCAGGATAAAAATGAACGGGTCTTCCTTCTTGTCCCGTGCCGCCTTCAGAATATCGGAAACCTCCGCATATTCGTATGCCGCTGCAAACGCAATGACTCCCTGATGCTTTCCCGTCTCTGACATGTTGTCCAAACGTTCCTTTGCAACATAATTAATAATCGTTCCGGCTTTTTTGGCTTCTCTTGCGATGGTCCGTACCGGTCCGTCCTGGCATCCGTCCAGAATAAATATCTTATCAATGGTTTTTCCGGAGCGAAATGCTTCAATTACTGCATTTCTTCCTTCAATGGTAAATTCTTCGTAACGCACTATTTTATCTCTCCAATTTCTGTCAATGCCATTTTCACAAGTTCCATCAGTCTGTCATTCTGACCCGTAAGGTACAGATACCCTAACAGTGCCTCAAATCCCGTTGCCTTCCGGTAATCCCCAACAGATGCGTTTTTGGCAGTTGTATGGGATTTTGCATTTCTTCCCCGTTTATAGACCGCATCTTCTTCTTCACTTAATGACGGTTCCAGAAAAACAGCCATCTTAGCCTGTGTCTGTGCCTTAACGATACTGCTTGTATGACGGTGAAGCTTGTTGACCTGCATGTTGCCTTTATTTAATACATAAGAACGGATAATCAGGTCAAATACGCCGTCCCCAATATATGCCAGGGCAAGCGGTGAATAGCTCTTTATATCCACCGCTTTAAACCCAAGCTGTTGTTCCATTGCACTCATTAAATCATTCATTACATTTTTCTCCAGCGTACGCCTTCTCTCGTATCTTCAAGGACAATCCCCTGTTCCAGAAGCTCATTGCGGATAGCGTCCGCCTTTGCAAAGTCTTTTTCCTTCTTTGCAGCCTTACGTTCTTCGATTTTGGAAAGTACATATGCGGTAAGTTCTTCGTCAGTCTCTTCATTTTCTGCATTCTTACCGGATTTACCCGATAATAAATCAAGGGATAACACCTTGTCAAAACTTTGAATCAGGGAGAGCTTTGTCTTATCATTCATATCTGCCCGAAGCACATCATAAACAACCGTGATTGCCATGGATGTATTTAAATCATTTCCCACTGCATCCTTAAACCTTGCATCATACTCGGCAAACTTTGCATCATCCACATTTCCCTCATCCTTAAGTTCTGCAATCTTTTTCACCAGTTTATTGTAAGCTGCCGCAACATTATCCATTACCTCATAAGAAAATTCCAACGGTTTCCTGTAATGGGACTGTAAACAGAACATCCGGTATACAAGCGGATTATAACCCTTGCTTTCCAGCAGGGACACCGTAAGAAAATCCCCCTTGGATTTACTCATCTTGCCAGACTTGTCATTCAAGTGGTGTACATGGAACCAGTAGTTGCACCACTTATGTCCCACATATGCCTCACTCTGGGCAATTTCATTGGTATGATGCGGGAAAATGTTATCCACACCGCCGCAGTGAATATCCATGTATTCTCCCAGATGCTTCATGCTGATGCAGGAGCATTCAATGTGCCATCCCGGATATCCCAGTCCCCATGGGCTTTCCCACTTTAATTCCTGATTATCAAACTTGGATTTGGTAAACCAGAGCACAAAATCACTCTTATTACGCTTATTGGTATCTTCCTCCACATCATCACGGACGCCTACCATGAGTTCCTTCTCACTCTGGCTTGAAAATACATAATAATCCTTAAGCTTTGACGTATCAAAATAAATATTTTCGCCTGCCTGGTATGCATATCCCTTTTCAAGAAGTACCTCTATCATGTGAATAAATTCCGTAATGCAGTTGGTTGCCGGTTCTACCACGTCAGGGCGCTTAATGTTTAACTTTTTGCAGTCTTCAAAAAATGCATCGGTATAGAACTTTGCGATTTCCATAACCGTCTTATGCTCCCGCTTTGCTCCCTTTAACATCTTGTCTTCACCAGTGTCCGCATCACTGGACAAATGTCCCACATCCGTAATATTCATGACACGCTTGACATCATATCCCAGATAACGGAATGACTTTTCCAGTACATCCTCCATGATATAGCTTCTGAGATTTCCGATATGGGCAAAATGATATACCGTAGGCCCGCATGTATACATGGAAACCTTTCCTTCCACATTTGGAACAAATTCTTCAACATTTCTTGTCAGTGTATTAAATATCTTCATGATGTCCTCCATTACATATTATGTACTTCTATTTTTTCTATCTGACGCTTCAGACTTAAGTATTCTTCCTTCAACAGTTCTATATCATTTTTTACCGGATCCGGCAGATTGACCTGATCCAAATCACTGCGGGGAATCCGCACATTATCCTGCTTAACCACTCTTCCCGGAACTCCCACCACCGTACAATTAGGCGGCACCTCACGAAGTACCACGGAACCTGCACCGATTTTGGAATTCTCGCCGATGGTAAAGGAGCCAAGCACCTTGGCACCGGCGCTGATCATCACATTATCCCTTACCGTCGGATGCCTCTTTCCCTGTTCCTTACCGGTACCCCCAAGGGTAACCCCCTGATAAAGTGTGATGTTGTCTCCAAGAATTGCCGTCTCACCAATGACCACACCATGCCCATGGTCGATAAAGAGTCCTTTGCCAATCACGGCTCCCGGATGTATTTCTATTCCTGTTTTCCGTGCGGTTCTCTGAGAAATCAGTCTTGCAAGGAAATAGTGCTTTTTTAAAAATAATCTGTGTGCAACACGGTATCTCATGATTGCCTTAAAGCTGGGATACAAAAATACTTCCCAATCAGACTTTATGGCCGGGTCTCTTTCGCGAATCACTTCAATCTCTTCCCTGATAAAACGGATAAAGTCCATATTCGCTCCTGATTAACATGCTACTTTTTCTGACATCCCATGCATCCTGCGCAGCTTCTTCCTGTGTTCATTATATCATCATAAACATAATTTTCAACAGGCATTAATAGTGCCGATGCCTGTGCAGAAATTCCTTCTCCACGTCCGGTAAATCCAAGTTTTTCCTCTGTTGTCGCTTTAATGCTTACCTGATTTATCTTTATGCCAAGAGCCTTGGCAATATTCGCCCTCATTTGTTCAATATAAGGCAAAAGCTTTGGTTTCTGGGCAATAATGGTGCTGTCAATATTGGAAATGACATACCTTTCATTTTCAATAAGTTCACCGACTTTCTTTAACAGCTCAATACTGGAACATCCTTCATATGCCGGGTCTGTATCCGGAAAATGCTTTCCGATATCTCCCAGCGCAAGTGCTCCCAGAAGAGAATCCATGATGGCATGTACAATCACATCCGCATCCGAATGACCAAGAAGTCCCTTTTCATAAGGAATCTCAACTCCTCCGAGAATCAGTTTTCTGCCTTCCACAAGTCTGTGGACATCATAACCGGTTCCTATCCGCATAATCTGCCTCCTAAACTCAGAATCTGTTAAGTAAAAAAGGCATGTATTACTAAATAATACATGCCTTCGTACATCATAGTAGCGAGAAAGGGATTCGAACCCCCGACACCTTGGGTATGAACCAAGTGCTCTAGCCAACTGAGCTATCTCGCCGAAATTCGTCTGAATATGCCTATTCAAACGAAGTGGGGCCTACAGGGCTCGAACCTGTGACCCTCTGCTTGTAAGGCAGATGCTCTCCCAGCTGAGCTAAGACCCCATTCGCAGTCATTTCTGACTGCTCTGACATTATATTATTATTTGCTGGTAATTGTCAATACTTTTTTTAATTATTTCACATAAAAATTATCCGGGCCAAATTCTTTTACAAGAACATATGCAAACACCATAAGTGCCACTATACCAATCAGCTGTACAACCATTACTCCTGCCGCATTCATCGGAAGTTCCCAGAATACCAGACCGATTATACCGATTAGTACATTACATATGGTAAACATAGGCTTTTTTACCTTCATATGCTCATTGTATGGCTGGATTACATGGTACATCGCCACATGATAAATACTTGCCAGTATGGAAAAAAGCACTACAATAATCATGCCCGGAACAACTGCTGTAAAATCCCTGAGATGTTCCGTAAGTGCCGTCACAATGCACATTCCAATAATAATGACGCCTGCCGTTCTTAAATCAATCAAAATGAACTTTTTCAGACGTACGATAAAATTTGCGACAAGTGCACTCTTTTTTGTGTAATAGGAGTATCTCATCATATCCTTGTCACAATTATAAAATATGGCTCTGCACATTCTATGGGAACAGGATAACAAATACATGATAAAAAACCACACGGTATCCATCCCAATCATGGTATTCCATATTTTCTCCTTTGCCTCGCTTCCTGCGGTAAGAAGATATGCAATCAGTACAACCGTAATTGCCAGAAGCCAAATAATCCGTTTGTTTGGCGACTTTAAAAGAAGTTTCTTATTCCGGTCAAAGAAAATGTTATTCAGATACGAATACCCTGCCTTCCTTTCATGACGATTGGTGCAAAGAGCCGCTGTACCCGTCACATTGTGTTTTGCCTTTACTTCACGAATACGAGAACGTGCCTGGATTTCTTCTGCATACTCCGTATCCACTCTCTTAACCCGTTTTCGTGCAAGTCTCGGATAGTATTTGTAATTGCAGAGGATAATCAGGGATATAAGTCCCAGGGAACAAATAACCCCAAGCAGCACCGGATTAAATGCAAATGCATCCACGCTGACCATTTTCCCGCGCAAAAACGGATTCACATAAGCAAAATACACGCAGACCAGAATCACAATTACATCAAAATTAACAATTCTTTTATATATATATGGTATTTTTGAATAAATCAGCAGACTTAATAATTCTCCGATACACCGGAAAGCCGTCATGAGAATTACAAGAATCAGACTGTTAAGAACGCCGATGTCAAAAATACACAGCACACCGAAAAATACAAAAAAGTCCACAATCAGCTTAAACAGCAGTTCGCCCACATAATGTTCTTTCGGGTTAATCTTAAGCACGTTTAACATCATGTAATCCTCATCCGAACTGGACAGGATAACCGTATTCACCAGGGAACCGCACACACAGTTCATCATGAAAAAGATGTTAATGACCGTTTCTTCATATTGGAATGTATTTCCCACAACAAACTGCTTCAGAATAATATACGGTATCATCAGAAATGCAGCCGCATATACAAGTCTGCCCAGAAATTTTACAAATATGCCAAAAATAAACGTAACAATGCTTAACACATGCTTAAATTTATTATGCTGGAAAAATTCATAGGATATTCTCTTTTCAAAAAAAGGAAGCTCCCTCAAAAAATATATAAAACCGTTAAAACTATTCTCAAAGGATATGACCTGTTCCAAAAGAAGCTTTTTAAACATTGTCATCCTCCTTCAGCATAACCTCCACGGCATGAAGAAATTCTTCGTTTTTCAGCTGTTCATGAGTAATCTCATTCAGGGTACCGTTATTTAATACCACAATATCATCACATACGGTACGAATGGACTGCAGCTGGTTTGTTGCAATGATAATGATATGGCGTTCCGTAAGCTGCTTTAAAATATCTCTCAAATCATGCATGAATTCATTATCATACAGAATGGTAGGCTCGTCCAGAATAATAACCGAAGGATTTGCCATGACCACACATAAAAGCTGAAGCCTGTATTTTACACTGTCACTGCAGTCTGCAATCAGTCTGTACCGGTCACCAATTTCCAGTCCCACGAAATTAAAATAATCATCCATTGTATAGCTGTTATCCATTTTGTCCTTATTTACATCCATGAAAAACTTAACCAGCTCATTTCCCGTAAGAAAATCAGGAAGAACCGGAACCGAATAGGTTACTCCTATCTGATTGTAATTATAGACATTATCATCATCATCATCCAGAAGCTGGATGGAACCCGAATCAAAATCATCCTCTCCTGTTATACAGTTTATCAGTGTTGATTTACCCGAACCCTTGCTTCCCAGGATTCCATATACCTTTCCCTGTTCAAAAAGATAAGAAGCGTTATCCAGAACCCTGTTATTATCAAAGCTTTTGCTCACTTCATATAATACTAATCTCATGCCGTTCTCCTTGCATTGCCAATCCTGACAGTCTAAGCTGTCCTTTCATTTGACGAATCGAATATATTATAAGGCAAATTACCTTATTTTGCAAATCAAACATGTCTTGCATATTAATTTGTATGATGATATAATCAAAAAATCATTACTTTTGGGAGGAGAGTATGAATAAACTATTTAAGAAATACGGACATGGATTGTTCGGACTGTACCTTTTCATTTATCTTCCATGGTTTTTCTGGCTGGAAGGAATGAAAGACGTTGTCTACAACGAGATACACTGCTTTCTGGATGATTTAATTCCATTCTGCGAAATTTTTATCATTCCGTACATACTGTGGTTTTTCTACATGATTTCAACCTGCATCTTTATGTACTTTAAAGCAGAACGAGGGGAATTTTTAAGATTTGCCATTGCACTGACAGGGGGAATGTCAATCGCAATGATTATCTGCCAGATTTATCCAAGCTGTGTTAATCTTCGTCCGGTGGAATTTCCACACAACAATGTATTCACAAAGCTTGTCGGGATGTTATACGCCATTGACACACCAACGAATGTATTTCCAAGTATCCACGTACTGAATTCCATTATTGCCTGTGTTGCATTGGAACGAAATACCTTTTTCAGACGCAGTAATCTTTTACGTCTCGGAAATATACTGCTCTGCATACTGATTTGTCTTTCAACCCTGTTTCTAAAGCAGCATTCCGTACTGGATCTTATCGGCGGTGCCCTGCTGTATGTAATTCTTTATCTGCTGCTTTATATTCCGGACTGGAAGATATTTAGAAGCCGGGAAATTCTCATACCGTGACAGTTGAATAAGAGAAAATTAAAAGCTTTGCCGTTTTCGAACTTTGGCAAAGCTTTTTCTCTATCCCTTCATTTTGTTTTTCACAATTGCTTCCAACGCTGCAACACATCCTTCAACTCCCAGCGTTCCCCGGTTTAGAAGAACATCTTTTCCTTCCCTGCTGTCCCACTTTCCATTGGAATAATATGCATAATAATCCTTTCGTGCCGCATCCATTTTCTTTACCAGCTTTCTGGCCGCTTCTTCGGAAATGCCATGCTTATTCTTAATAATTTCCACACGTGTTTCAAAAGGTGCATATACAAATACTTTAATACAGTCCGGATTATCCCTTAAAACATAATCCGCAAGACGTCCCACAATAATACAGGATTCCCTGTCTGCAATTTCCCGTATATAGGAAGACTGCATCTTAAACAGCTTATCATTAATGCTTCCATAATCAAATCCGACTGTTGCATATGGCTGCAAGAAACGCTTGGTTACGGTTTCATCCACGGAAACCAGTTCCTTAACCTCTAACCCATTCCGTTCTGCTACCTTATACAATAAATCTTTATCACAGAGCTCAATTCCCAGTTTTGTTGCCAGAAGCTTTCCGATTTCATGGCCTTCGCTTCCAAACTCCCTGCTGATGGTAATAATAATCTTATCTGACATTTTCCATGCCTCCTTATGAAACTGAAATTTTCTTCTGATATGCCCTGACAGCCAGTGATAATGCAAAATTAATCAGAAAATAAACCAGTGCCATGAATGCAAACACGCCACATATCTTTGGCAGTGTGTCGCAATACTGTCCTACAATAACCATGCTCTGCCACATAAATTCCGTAATTGCAACTGCCCGAAGGAAACAGGTATCCTTAATAACAGTTGTCATCTGAGACAAAAGAGCCGGAATAATGTTCTTATAAGTCTGTGGAATAATGACATACCACATGGTCTGAAAAAAATTAAATCCCTGGGAATATGCTCCTTCAAACTGACCCTTGTGAATGGCATTAAATCCGCCACGGACAATTTCTGCCACAACAGCTGATGTAAATACCGTAAATGTCATTGTTCCGATAAAGTACTGGCTTCCTTTAAACTCGAAATACATAAAATAAATCCATAACAGATTCGGAGTACACCGAAACAGTTCAATATATGCCGTTGCAAGAAGGGAGAATATCTTAAGCTTACCCTTGCAGTAATTCCTAATCATCGCAAGAACCGTTCCGAAAATCAGGCTTAAAATAATGGTGGTAACTGCTATTTCCACCGTAAGCAGAAGACCCTTTAACATATAAACAATATTGGCCCTGGTAAAAATCGCTAATACTTCCTGCATGTTAAACCACCTCTGCTTTCTTTGCAGTCTTTACAACCGGATTTCTCTGTGCCCTTACTTCCAGATACTTTGTAAGTCTGGCAAGTGGGAAACAGATGATAAAATACATCATGGCACATAAGAAATAGCCGCAAATATTACTGGTGGCACAGACATAACTGTTGGACTTATACATTAAGTCAAATCCACCGATGAGCGCCAGCACGGAAGAATTCTTTACAAGATTCAGTGCCTGGTTGGTAAGCGGTGGGAAAATCATCTTAAGCGTCTGCGGCAGGATAATGTAACGCATTGCCTGAATTGTGGTAAATCCCTGGGAATAAGCAGCTTCCAGCTGTCCCTTTGGCACCGCCTCAATACCTGCGCGGATGACCTCCGATATATATGCCCCATGATAGATTCCAACTCCCATGATTCCATAGACATTGGCAGGAAGTCTTGCCTCCTTTACACTCATGTGAAACAGTGTTCTACGGATTGCCGGTAAGGAATAGTAGTAGAAAAACGTCTGGAGAACCAGAGGCGTATTCTGAAAAAATTCCACATAAACCCTGGCAATGCCTCTTAGAACTTTACTTTTTGACACGGACATCACACCAAAAATGATTCCCAAAACCAGTGCCAGCATCAGACCACAGACAGAAACTATTATGGTCAGCTTCATTCCTTCAAAAAAACCTTTGATGATTTCCGGGTCTGCAAACAACCTGGACCATTTATCCATGTTAAATAAACTTGACATAAGACCTCATTCCTTTTCTATTCTTTGTGTAATATATATCCGTATAAACAAGCTGCACCATATAATACCATCTTACATTATGCGGATGTACATTACACAAAGCATCTTTTTTCATAAAACAGGCAGGCCGCCGGAGGGCTGACCCGCCTGCCTTACATCATACGATTTATTTGCCGGACTGCTGCCCGGTTACTGACCTCTTACTCAATTCCCCATGACTTAAGAAGAGAATCCATTGTACCGTCTGATATCATTTCATTTACAACCTGATCAACCAGTGCTGTCAGACCGTCATTGCCCTTCTTTGTTGCAATACCATAATCCTGTGGTCCGAACTCATCCGGAAGAATCTCTGTCGTATCGTCATTGTAAGCTGCAAGAATGGAACGATCCACAGAGAAGCAGTCCACATTACCTGTTGAAAGAGCCGCTGAAATTAACGGATAAGTATCAAATTCCTGGAATGTAACTTTTGCTGCAATATTATTCTCTGCCAGGTAGCTTTCAATGGCCTTCTGTGTACTGGAACCGGATGCCACACCGATAATACATCCGTCTAAGTCTGCCGCACTCTTGTAACCAGCATCCTTCTTAACAAGGAATCCTACATGGTCTGTAAAATATGGTGTTGAGAAATTCCATAATTCAAGTCTGTCCGGCTTAATTGTAAAGGTTGCAGCAACAATATCAATTGTTCCGTTGTCAAGAAGTTCACCTCTTGTAGCTGCCGTTACCGCCGTGAAATTACAAAGATCCTTTGCCTTTGCTTCTTCCATGGTACATCCAAAGATTGCGCCTGCAATTGCGTAGGAAATATCAATTTCCAGACCTTCATACTTTCCTGTTGCAGTATCCTGATAACCAAATTTTAATACATCTGCCTTACATCCTACTTCAAGCTTGCCTCTCTTAATAATATTCTGGATATCTTCTGTGGAAAGATCATATGCGCCTGCCACTGCTGCCGTGGTTTCTGCTACTGATGCCGTAGTTTCTGCTGCTGTTGTTTCTGCCGCAGTTGTTTCTGCTTTTGTTGTCTCTGCTTCCTTGGAACCGGAAGCGCATCCTGCCAATGATACAGCTGCCATACAGGCTACTAACATTACGGATAAAATTTTCTTCTTCATAATACATTCCTCCTAAAAATATATATTGAATGGAATTTTCATTCCATTGCAACCTTTCTTCATATCCTGTTTTGGTACTACTTTCCTAACGGATAATCTTGCTTAAGAAAGCCTTCGTTCTTTCATTCTCCGGATTTACAAAGAAATGTTCCGGTGTACCTTCCTCAATAATCTGTCCATCATCCATGAAAATCACCCTGTCAGCAACCTCTCTTGCAAATCCCATCTCATGAGTAACACAAATCATTGTGATATTTTCCTTGGAAAGCTCTATCATAACATCCAGAACTTCCTGAACCATTTCCGGATCCAGCGCTGAAGTCGGCTCATCAAAAAGAATGATTGGCTGCTTGGTACAAAGCGCTCTTGCAATTGCGACTCTTTGCTGCTGTCCGCCGGATAAGTTCTGCGGATACTGATCTGCCTTTGCCTCAAGACCCACCCGTTTTAATGCCTCCATAGCCGTCTTCCTTGCCTCTTCCTTCGGCACCTTCTGAAGCTTGGTCGGAGCCAGCATCAGATTTCCAAGAACCGTCATGTTCGGATACAGATTAAACTGCTGGAACACCATGGATGAATATTTTCTTGCCATCTCAATCTTGTTTTTCTTTGTCATTTTAATATTATCAATAAAGATTTCACCGGAGGTTGGCTCTTCCAGATAATTAATACAACGGATCAGCGTGGATTTGCCGCTTCCGCTTGGCCCGATAATTACAAGCTTTTCTCCGGATTTTACCTGAAGATTAATATCCTTTAAGACATGTAATTCTCCAAAATACTTGTTCAAATTGTTAATCTTAATCATAGCGTTCACTCCGTTCTGTTTCTTTGCATTAATAACCCACTTCTTATTCTTTATGAAAGGGAGGGTCTTTCACGAGAAAACCGGTTACGGTTTTTTCGTGAAACAAACATAAAAAAACGTCTCAAGAAACTTATCTGTTCTTAAGACGTCTTTGTCTAAATGCTAATTAATTAAATTGATATTGATTCGTTTGTTTTATGATTGTGTATCATATATTATTTTATTTAAGTTGTCAATACTATTTTCTTATTTTTTTCAAATTTTGATGTACATAATTTTATACAAGAAACTTTCTTTGCCACACTGCGTCATTGACTTTCTTTTCGTTTCATTGTACAATCTCAACCAGTTTTACAAAACAACAAAAAAGGAGCCACCGATTATGCCTGAACTTAACATTTACACTTTCATGATTGTATGCCCTCTTGTATTCATTGCAGGATTCATTGATGCCATTGCCGGAGGCGGCGGACTAATATCCCTCCCTGCCTATGTCCTGGCAGGTATTCCGGCTCATCAGGCAATTGCTACCAACAAGCTTTCTTCCTGTCTTGGAACATTTATTGCTACCATTCGTTTCATTCGGAATAAATGTGTGCTGTTTTCTCTCGTCATTCCCACAGTTATCCTTGCTCTTTTCGGTTCCTGGCTTGGTGCCTCCCTGTCCTTAAGAATCGATGAAAAATATCTTCAGTATATGTTAATTATCATTCTTCCGGTTGTGGCTTTCTTCGTATTATTTCGAAAAGATACCTTTGAAACTGGAAAAGGTAGTGACATTTCTCCTAAAAGACGTTTTATCATTTCCTGCACTGCTGCATTACTGATTGGAACCTATGATGGTTTCTATGGTCCGGGAACCGGAACCTTTCTTATGATTACCCTTACTGCCTTTGCCGGAATGGACGTAAAAACAGCCGGCGGCAACACCAAATGCATCAATCTTGCATCCAATCTTGCCGCTCTTACTACTTTTCTATTCAGTGGAAAAGTCCTGATTCCTCTGGGAATTACCGCCGCATTGTTTAACATGGCAGGAAATTACATCGGCTCCGGCATGGTTTTAAAATCCGGCATAAAAATCGTGCGTCCCGTCATCCTCATTGTTCTTATCCTGCTTTTTCTAAAAATCCTGTTAGGGTAAACACAAAATAAACCTTGTCCCTCTATCAGCTTTTCTGACCGCTCATATTGAACATTACCACACCGGCAATGGCAATCACAAGCCCCAGAACTTTCATCCATGAAAAACTGCTTTTTTCGCTTCCAAACAGACCAAAAAGTTCAATGAGATAGGCAACTGCCGTCTGTGTAATCACAATCGTGAGAACAGCCGGAGCCGTCCCCAGTTTTTCCATGCTTTTTACGACCGTATAAGTAATAAACGCTCCAATTACGCCACCAAGAAGTGCATATTTATGTTCCACCTGAAAAAGTCCCGCAAATGACGGTCTTCCGGAAACAAACCACATCACAATGCATGTAAGGAATGCCGTCAGCTGTACAAAAGAGCCCGACACCCAGATACTTGTGCTTTTGGTTACATCCGTATTAAAAACACC
>JAQXXN010000200.1 GCA_029226085.1 Thermoflexaceae bacterium | reverse complement strand
TCGATGCCCACTCCCACATAGGCATCACGGAAGAGAAAAAAGGCACCATCGGTGACGACAGCAATGAAAGTACCAATCCCATAACCCCTTCTCTTCGTGCGATTGATGCCATTAATCCAATGGATGCCGCTTTTCATGAGGCAATCGCTGCCGGAATTACAGGTGTGCTTGCCGGACCCGGAAGTTCCAATGTCATCGGCGGACAGTTTGCCTTTATCAAGACCCACGGAAGATGCATTGATGACATGATTGTAAAGGCTCCTGCTGCCATGAAGGCCGCTCTCGGCGAAAATCCAAAAGTAAATTACGGCAATCAGAACATGTATCCTTCTACCCGCATGGCAGCAGCCGCCCTTCTTCGCCAGACCTTACAGAAAGCCTGTGAATATCATCCGGAAAATGGCTTTGATGCGGACATGGAAGCCATGCTCCCCGTAATCCGCCGTGAAATTCCGCTAAAGGTACATGCCCACAGGGCAGATGACATTCTCACAGCCATCCGCATTGCAAAAGAATTTAACATCGACATTACCCTTGACCACTGCACCGAAGGACACCTGATTACAGAATACATTAAAGCTTCCGGCTTTCCTGCAATCGTAGGCACAGACCTTGCTTCCAAGAATAAAATCGAGGTTGGAAACATGAACTTTAAAACCTGTGGTATATTAAACCGTGCAGGAATCCTTACCGCCATCACGACAGACCATCCCGTGGCATTAATCCAGTATCTTCCACTCTGTGCCGGTCTTTCTGTCCGTGCGGGGCTGTCCATGGAAGAAGGCTATAAAGCCATAACCATAAATGCCGCAAAAATCTGCCGTGTTGCTGACCATGTCGGTTCTCTGGAAGCAGGAAAGGATGCTGACATTGCCATCTTTAACGGAAATCCCATGGAAACGTTTACCAGTACCCTTTATACAATTATAAATGGAGAAATTGTTTATTCCGTAAAATAGGTTCCTGTTTCATTTTCAGTAATCTGAATCTGATTATAATCTGCATCAGAAGGAGGATTGTACTTATTTTCCATGGAAAAATACAATAAATCCTCACTTCCATCCTCCCATGAAATCACTGCAACGAAATAATGCATTCCGTATTCTTCAGGAACCCGAATGACATATTTTTCTTTTTCCGCCCCATATGGATATTCATAATCTTCTCCGGCAAATGCATATTCTTCGTAGTTTCCGTTTCCTTCCATGGCATGATACAGCTTAATTTCCTGTGGTTCTTCCGAATAGAATAACGCTACATCTTCACTGTAATTATTGCTGAAATAAAAGCCATTCATCCGGCTTAAATCTTCTAAAATATCTGCGTCATTCCTGTCTTCTTTGGCACAATATCCATATTCGCATCCTATGGAAGCATTTCCAATGGTTCTTACATAAACCGGATACTGGGGATAAACCCAGTCATTTACCTCTGCCACGTTAATTAAGATTGTTTTTTCATTGACATCAGGAACTGCCATTTTTACATAATTTATCAATTCCGTTCTTTGTTCCTCATTCAATGTATCTTCTTTTTCCAATACAACTCTGACATTTACTATATTTTTCCCATTTCCTTCTGTAATAGTGACTTTAGCATCTGAAATAAATTCATATTCCTTTAAGTCCTCTGCCACTTTCTGTTCCAGGTACTTTTTCCATTCCTCTTCTCGTTCTTCTTTACTGATGCTATTTTCGAGATTGTCAGAATCTACTGCCGGATTTCCCATGAAACATATACCAAGGACTGCCACTATAACGATTCCTGCCGCAATTACCCAAACGGTCGGTTTCTTATAATTTAAAACATTCTTGATCCTTGATTTTATGTCGCCTTCGCCAAAGAATAAAAGGGAGCCTGCAAAGATTTTCTTACCTGTGGCAAGCGAAAGCAGCGACTCGGAGTAATCTGCCCTGACATCCTCTTTCATGTTTCTCATGACACTTTCATCACAGGACATTTCCATGTCCTGCATGCACAAAATATAAGACAGCCACACCAGCGGATTAAACCAGTGCAAGGTCAATACCAGCCAGAAAAATATTTTTACCAGATGGTCACACCGTTTTATATGAATTTTTTCATGCATGATTACAAATTCCTGTTCTTTTTGGGAAAGACCAGACCAAAGATAGATTCGTGGCCGGAAAATTCCCATGACAAACGAAGTATGCACATGATCTGCAATCCAGATATTATCTTTTAATTTTACTGCACCAACCAGTCTCTTTTTCATCTTTATGACAGAAACAATACTGTAACCTGCCATGACAAGAACCCCAACAATCCACACATATGTCATAACGGAAACCGTAAGTTCCAAAGGATCCGCCCCTGTCTGCTCGCTGCCTTTGGGAAGTGCCTTATTAATGGATTCACTGAGTGTTACTCCAACCACCGGCACCGGTAATGAAACTTCCGGTTCTTCCATGTGCACAATATCTTCCGGAATATACACTACCGTTTTGCTTTCCACAGACTTTGGACTGGTCAGACGTAACAGGGAGAACGGTGTGGTAAAAGAAAAAGGACAAACCAGTCTGAATAGAACAACACTCCAGAGCACATAAGAAAATATCCTTGGAGCTTTTCTTAAAAAGAATCGTGCAATCACCACAAATACAATTACAACCGATGCCGTAATGCTCATGTTAAGTAATCTTGGAAATATGGTATACCAGACATCCGGAGCAATCATAATCCTTTCCTCCTGCTCTCTTCAATAAGTCTTGTAAGTTCCTTAATATCCCTGTCCGACAGTTTGTTGTGCATGGTAAATGCAGCTAAAAAACGCGGCAGTGAACCGGAAAATTTCTCCTCAACAAACTTCTCACTCTGCAAGGCATCAAATTCCTGCCGTGACATCAGTGCCGTCACTGTACCATCCTCATTTTGAAAAATCCCCCTCTGGCACAACCGCCGAAGCATGGTATAGGTCGTTGATTTCTTCCATTCAAATTCTTTCTCACACAGTTTTACCAGTTCACCCGATGAAACCGGTTCATTGTCCCAGATAAGCTGTGCGAAACGCATTTCCATGATTCCAAGCTTATATTCTTCCATGGCAGCCTCCTTTTTGTTTTCTTCCCATAACGCAATAAGGTTTAACAGTATTAAACCTCTTTTTATTAGTTTAATGCCGTTAAACCTCATTGTCAATAACATTATAAATTTATTTCTATTTCATATACAATCCCACCAGTTCCATATCCTCATTAAAGGAAAATGTATAGATAACCGTGACATTTTCATATGCCACGCTTACCTGGACAATTGCCATGTAAATTCTGCTCCGGCGCATTTCCTGCATATAAATACTTCCCATGGAAATCCTGCTGCCCCAGTTTTTGCTAATGGAAGCCCTGGCTTCTTCAAGGGCAGCCACATCAAGTACTTCCTTCAGTCCCTCCGAGAAATACTCATTCAGTTCCTCGTAATTTTCATCATCCAGAGCATCAATGACTTTATTGGTCATTTCACTTACTTCCTGTTCATTGAAAAAACCGCTTTCTCCCATCTGCGCCGCCTTTGGCACAAACCAGTAAATAAGCAGGCCAAGAAGCACTGCTGCCAGAACAACTATCATCCATATTTTTCTTCTTCGTGCTTTTTTATAACTCGTTTTTTCTTCATATGAAAGATTCTGATTAAATTCCTCTGCAACATTTTCTGCTGTTCCCATGCGTTCCATAACATTCTCCGGTGTTTCTCCATTCTCGATGGCACTTTCGATATCAGACAACAGCTGCTTTTGAATCTCCATACGCCTTTTTCCCGTACATTGAATCTTTCGGGTAATCTGTTTTACATATTTTTCGACTGTCATTGTTCATTCCTCCGCTTTGTAATTGCTATTGTTCCATGATTCTGTTTACGCCTTTTGAAATATCATTCCAGATATGTTTTATTTCCTGAAGCATCTTCCTTCCCTCATCGGTAATGAGATAATACTTTCTGGGAACCTGTCTTTCTTCCGGTTCACTCCAATTTGCTTTCACCAGTCCGTCTTCCTCAAGACGGTAAAGAATCGGATAAAGCGTTCCCTCCTTTAAGCAAAACACGCCTCCACTTTCTGCCTCCA
>JAQXXN010000199.1 GCA_029226085.1 Thermoflexaceae bacterium | reverse complement strand
ATGACAGCCCTCCGCAGTCTACCCATATCCGGCAGGAGAACCTGACACTTCGGCGCTACAACCCCCAATTTGAACAACCCCTCATATTGTAAAAATCTTGTCAATTTTCCCAATCCCCCTATAAAGAAAGAAAAAAATATTGTATAATATATAACAATAGCTTGAAAGGAAATAAAATGGCAAAATCATCAAACCAGAAATTAAAATTATTATATCTGATGCAGTTATTTATGGAGCAGACAGATGAATTTCATTATATCACCATGCCGGAAATCATAGAATATCTCTCGAATTTTGGAATTAAGGCAGAACGAAAGAGTATTTATGATGATATAGAGCTTTTGAAGGTCTATGGTCTGGATATCATGACCTGCCAGGAAAAAAAGAATTATTATTACTATCTTGCATCAAGGGAATTTGAGATGGCTGAATTAAAGCTTCTGGTAGATTCTGTCCAGGCATCGAAGTTTATCACGGAGAAAAAGTCTGCTGAGCTTATAGGAAAGCTGGAAGGGCTGGCAAGCAGATATGAGGCAGGAAAATTACAGAGACATGTTTATGTCACTTCCAGAATTAAAACCATGAACGAAAGTATATATTACAATGTAGATGCAATTAATCAGGCAATTAATGATAATATGCAGATTGATTTTGCATACTATGAATGGAGTATTCAAAAAAAGCTTCAGAAAAGGGAGAATGGTGACAAGAAGGGCATAAGTCCATGGGCACTCACCTGGGATGATGAAAACTATTACATGATTGCGTTTGATGGAAGAGATCAGAAAATAAAGCATTATCGTGTGGACAAAATGAGGGAAATTGTCATCACCGATAAACGACGGTGTGGACAGGAGGTCTTTAAAAGGACGGATCTTGCTTCGTATAATAAGAAAGTATTTGGAATGTACGGCGGCAGGGAAGAAAATGTTACGATTGAATTTGAAAACAGTCTGATTGGAGTGGTACTGGACCGTTTTGGAACAGAAGTAATGGTCATTCCAAAAGGTGAAAAACATTTTACGGTTCATGTCCAGGTTGAGGTCAGCCGCCAGTTTTTGTCATGGGTAATAGGACTTGGTAACGGTGCCAGAATCATTGCACCAAAAAGCGTGGTCAGTCAGATTTGTGCAGAAGGGGAACGAATCATAGAACAATATACAAAATAAAATGGGATGGTAATGGCATGTTAAAGAAATTTGTAACGGAGAATGGAAGACTTGGAGAAATAAAGGAATATCTGCCAGGATGCTGGGTGGCTTTGACAAAGCCGGAAAAGAATGAGTGTGAAGAGGTCGCATCCAAATATGGAATTGAAATTTCGGATATCCTTGCCGCAATGGATGATGAGGAAAGCTCGCGAATTGATGTGGAAGATGAGTACACAATGATTCTTTTTGATATACCCGCTGTTGAAATACGTCATAAGCAGGAGGCTTATACCACCATTCCTCTTGGCATAATCTGGACCGAAGATGTGATTATTACCATCTGCTCAGAAGAAACACCTATTTTGCAGCAGTTTATGAATAATTTCGTGAAAAGCTTTTCAACAAAAAAACAGGTCCGCTTCTGTTATCAGATTCTTCTTCGTGCCTGCATGGTATATCAGTCGTATCTGCGTGTCATTGACAGGAAAAGAATTGAAATGGAAGAGAGAATCAGTAATAAGACAGAAGATGCGGATATCATCAGCCTTCATGAATTGGAATCCACCCTTGTGTATTTTGATACTTCTCTGCGGGCAAACCGGCTGGTGCTGGAGCGTGTTTCCAGATACAGTAAAATTCGCAGATATCCGGAGGATCAGGAACTTTTGGAAGATGTTATCGTAGAAAACCAGCAGGCGATTGAGATGACACAGATTTACCGGGATATCATGCGTGGTACGCGGGAACTGATGTCCTCTGTGATTGATAACCGTCTGAATAATGTCATGAAGTATCTTGCATCCATCACCATTGTTATGGCAATTCCTACAATTATTTCGGGCATCTATGGAATGAATGTGGATTCCAGATGGGTTCCGCTTGCCAGTGTACCATATGGTTTTGAAATAATTTGTGCAATAACGGCATTGATTTGTATAATAACTCTGAAAATTTTAAGAAAAAGAAAAATGTTGTAGAACAAATTGTAAATATATGGTAAAATATATAATTAATGAGATGAACGGATTAATGGTTTAAAAAGATATTTTTTCTTTACGGGGTTTACGGGTATGGGCAGAAGAAAAAGAATTGGTATACTGCTTGCACAGGCAGATGAAAAATATCAAAAGAATTTTATTGAAGGTTTTTTAGAACGGGCATTTTCCTTTGATTATGATGTATGTATTTTTTCCATGTATTATAAGTCTCAGGAGAATCATGCAAAGGAGCTGGGAGAATCAAACATATATAATCTGATTAATTATAAAATGTTTGATGGTCTTGTTATTCTGCCGGATACAATTCAGTCAACGGGGGTTGCGCAGCAGCTTCAGCAGAAGATACATGAAGAGTTTGACGGACCTGTTTTATGTGTGGACATGGAGAGCGAATTTTTTCCCTGCATCCTGACAAATCATTATGTGCCGATGAAGAAGCTGATTAACCATCTGATTGAAGTACATGACTATAAGAATATTGTATTTGTCAACGGAAGGAAGAATCATATTCATTCGAAAATGAGGCAGCAGGCTTACATGGATGCAATGAAGGAACATGGACTGTCTGTTAATGAAAAGGACATATACTTTGGGAATTACTGGTATGACTGTGCTGAAGCGATAGTGGAAGAAATTATAAAACGGGGAATCCCGGATGCGATTGCGTGTGCCAATGATTATATGGCAGTGGGAATCGGAGACTGTCTGCATCAGAGAGGGTATGAAATTCCAAGGGATGTTGCCGTTATCGGATATGATTCTGTTCCGGAAGGCAGATTCTCCCCTTCTCCTTTAACCTCAGCAGAAATTCCGGCAAAGGAATGCGGACACCAGGCTGCCTTGGGAATCTATGCGTTAATCAATAATGAGCCGGTTCAGGAGTATCATTCTGATTCGGAGATTATTATTGGAAGAAGCTGTGGGTGTAATCAGAATACGGAATATATGCAGAGTGCACTTCGGAGTGAATGGGCAACCACGGAGTCCCGAATAGGCTATTATTCCATTTATAACTGGCTCATGGAAGATTTGCTTTCCCAGAATGAAGAGAAGGATTTCTTTAATACGGTTTTTTCTTATGTGCATCAGATAAAAGAGTTTGATAGTTTTCACATGTGTTTCTGCCAGTTATATAATAAGACCGGGCAGGAGATTATCGTTGAAGGTTATACACCGGAAATGTACCGCCTCATTCGTTGCGGCAGGAATAAGGAAGAGGACAGGGTGGATTTTACAGATCATTTTCCTGTGGATATCATGCTTCCGGAGCTTATGGAAGAACGGGAAAATCCGGTGGCATTTACATTTACGCCGCTTGATTTTGAAGACCGTTGTTATGGATATGCGGTCATCAGTTACGGCTCAGAGACACACTCCTATGATGAGACATATCGTTTATGGATTCGGAATGTGGTTCAGGGAATTGAGGCATTACGCCGTAATATTGCCTTAAGACGCAATTATGAGCAGATTCTTTCCAATCAGATTCGTGACGGACTGACAGGCTTGTATAATTATCGCGGATTCATGCAGCGTGCAGAGGAACTTCAAAGGGAAGCTCTGAGCAGAAATGCCTTTTTGTCTGTGATTGCCATTGACCTAACCGGAATTAAGGCAATCAATAATGATTATGGCAGGAAAGCCGGAGATGATGCAATCCGGTATCTTTCGAAGATGATTGACATGAGTATTCTGCGTGAAGATGTGGCGTCACGTCTGGGAAATGATGAATTTATTGTGGCAACTATTTCGGACAAAAAGGATAACGAAAAGGCCCAGCAGATTATTGACAGAATTAAAGATGCGGTTGATGATTTTAATAAAAAATATACAAAAGCTTATAAGCTGGAATTTACATATGGAATGAAGACAGAGCGTGCCGAAGATGAGGAAATGATAGAAACGATTGTCAATATGGCTGTTGCCATTAAAAACGGCAATAAAAAGATGATTGAACGAACCGGTGCGAACATTCTTGAAACACCGGAAGAACGAAAAGAAAAGGCAGTTGTTCTTGATATTATTGAAAGGAATCTGTTTACATATTATTTCCAGCCGATTGTAAATGCACATAACGGGGAAATATATTCCTATGAGGCGCTGATGCGCTCCAAGACAAAAGAGGCAGTATCCCCATTAGTTATTCTCCGGCATGCAGAAAAGATGGGGCAGCTCTATGAGATTGAAAGGGCAACGTTTTATAATGTATTACATTATGTGGATGATAATCTGGACAAATTTCAGAACCGGAAAGTTTTCATTAACAGCATCCCCGGATATTTTCTGAAGCAGGAAGAAGAATGGGTCATGGACAGGCTTTTAAAGTATTCTTCTCAGATTGTTGTGGAACTTACGGAGCAGTCGGAAGCTAAAGAAAATGAGTTAAAGGAGAAGAAGAATTTCTTTAACAGAACCGGAACACAGACGGCGATTGATGATTATGGAACGGGCTATTCCAACATCTATAATCTGTTACGTTATATGCCGGATTATGTCAAGATTGACCGTTCCCTGATTAGCGACATTAATAATAATCCACAGAAACAGCATTTTGTAAAGGATATTATTAAATTTGCCCATGATAATGACTTTATGGCATTGGCAGAAGGAGTTGAAACAACGGAGGAACTGCATGAAGTGATTCGCATGGGAGTGGATTTGATTCAGGGATTCTACACGGCAAGACCTGCGGCAGAGCCATTGCAGCATATTGATGATAAAATTCGTAATGAGATTATCCGGTATTCTCAGGAGGGGGCAGAACGGTATGCTTAGTACGTTTCCAATGAAAATATAGAATGATAAATATAATAAAAGTGATGAGTTTTGAAAAATGATTTGACCCCGATAAAGCAGAGTATAGTCTGTTTGCCGGGGTCTGTTTATGAATTTTTAGTTTATGTTTCTAGTGTCTTATTTTCTTTTACATTCGGCATTCACTTCTTCAAATTCTTTGATTACGGATTCATCCGGAGCCTTGGTAAGAAGGCTTACCACAACGATAAATACACTGGCAACGATGAATGCAGGAAGAAGTTCGTAAATGTTCCATGCACCACCGAGAGGTCTTACAAGATATTTCCATGCAAATACCATGATACCTCCGGAAATCATTCCGGCAAGTGCACCATATTTATTTGAGCGTTTCCAGAATAAAGCAAATAGCATTACAGGACCAAATACTGCTCCAAATCCTGCCCATGCAAAGGAAACAATGGTAAATACGGAACTGTTAGGGTCGGAAGCAAGAAACATGGCAATAATGGCAATTCCAAGAACGGTAAGTCTTGCTGCACGAAGAGAACCTTTGTTGGAAATCTTAAAGCCGAATACATCCTTTAGCAGATTCTGTGAAATACTGGAAGAAGCTGCCAAAAGCTGTGAATCAGCTGTTGACATGGTAGATGCCAGAATTCCTGCCAGAATAATACCTGCAAAAAGAATTCCAAGTACATTAGTATTGCTTAATAACTCGGCAATCTTGATGATGATTTTTTCAGAATCCGAACCGGCAAGGAAAGGAAGAGCCCCTTCTTTTGTCATGCAGTTTCCAATGATACCGATGAAGATTGCAACAGACATGGAAATGACAACCCATATGGTAGCAATTCTTCTTGAAATTTTTAATTTATTGTCGTCTTCAATGGCCATAAATCTTAAAAGTACATGAGGCATGCCGAAATAACCAAGACCCCATGCAAGAGTAGATATGATGGTAATAAAGCCATAGGATGAGGCGGTGTTATTTACAGAATCGTGGATGCTTGTAAGGGATAAATATCCGGCAAGCTCTTTTCCGTTGGCAATCACTGCATCAACTCCGCCGGCAACATTGATTCCGAACAGAATAACGATTAACAATGCAAGGCTCATGACAATACTCTGAATAAAGTCTGTTGTACTTGCGGCAAGAAATCCACCGAGTGCCGTGTAGGCAACAATAACGATTGCGCTGATAATCATTGCAGTCAGGTAAGAAATATCAAAAAGGGTTGAGAATAACTTACCGCATGCGGCAAAGCCGGAAGCTGTATACGGAATAAAGAATATTACGATAAAAACAGCAGAAATGGCAAGCAGTGCCTTACTTTTGTCATGATAACGGTTTGCAAAGAAATCAGGAATTGTAATGGAATTATTCTTTGCAGAGTATTTTCTAAGGCGTTTGGCAACAATGAGCCAGTTAAAATAAGTACCGATTGCAAGACCGATTGCTGTCCAGGCAGCATCAGCAACACCTGTAAGGTAGGCAACACCCGGAAGACCCATTAAAAGCCAGCTGCTCATGTCGGATGCTTCTGCACTCATGGCAGTTACGAACGGACCGAGTTTTCTTCCTCCAAGATAGTAGTCGCCGGCATCGGAGTGCTTTCTGGAAAAGTAGATTCCAATGGCAATCATAACCATGAGGTAGAGGCATATTACGATAAAGATGCCTAAAGATGAAGATGTCATAATGTTATCCTTTCTGAAGTAAATTAATTTGCATAATCAATGCATAAACATTTAAAAACGTATTGTAAATAAAAGTAACATAATATCAGGTTTACGTCAAGAGCGCTATTTGATGTGTTTATTCATGAAATTCATCATGATTTTTCTGGTTTCTTCATAGGCAAGAGATGTTTCAAACGGGCGTTCCGGATGCCACTGAAGACCGAGAATCTTCAATTCATCGGAGGTATATGCCTCTACCACATCATTTTCCAAATCAATGGCAACCGGTTTAAAGCAAGGTGCCAGATCTTTTGTGAAAATGCAGTCCTGATGATAATTATTGACCATGATGCTGCGTTCTTCTTCTACCATAAATACAGAATGGTCTTTTCCACGTGGGTGCGGAACTTTTAAATCCGGGTGGTAATGAAGTTTTCCACCGAACAGGACATTGACATACTGCATGCCACGGCAGGTTGCAATAATCGGTATTTTGTGTGCAACGCAGTAACGTATGAGTTTTTCTTCCGTAACATCGCGGTGCGGCTGGAGTTCTTCGTCATGAGGCCTGTCATAAAGGGCAGGATTTAGTGCACCCCCTCCTACCACAATTAGCAGGTCTATCGGTTCATCAAACAGTTTTTCAAAATTTTTGGTATGATTGGATACCGGCTTTGGGATAAATCCCATTAGTTCATAAAAACGAATATAAGCAGATTCCAGTATATCCGTGTAATCGCCATACTGGTTGATGCCTTCTCTCTGTGTAATTAATGCATGGAGATTGGAGTACTGGATTCCTTCGGAAATCCTGCCGTTATTACAGTCCAGTTCAATGTAAGACATTCTGGAAACTTCGGAATATATTTTCTCTCCACAGCCAATGGCAGCAGGAATTTCAAATTCGGCACAGCGTATTGCCATATGGGAAGCAGCACCTCCGTACTTGGTGATAAATCCCTTGATTCCCTTGGCAAATATCCATTCAAATCCGGGGTCGGCTTTGGTAACGGCAACAATCTTTCCACTGATATCGGCAAGAGGTTCTTCTTCCAGATTGACCACTTCTCCTTCAATTACCTTGGAGGTGATGAAGTTCGGGCGTGCTTCATAGACATAAATCATGTCGAGGCTGACAGGACCGGTAATTACATCCGGAAGAATCAGTGACATCTGCTGCCTGTGAAGTTCTGTGCGGCTTGCAATAAGCTCATGCCACAGGGATATGACATTGTCAAAATCAGTACTGCTTCGTGCGGCAAGAATATCTTCGATGGAAAGCCAGCACATTCCCTGAGGAGAAATGTCAAGAAGCTGTCCAAGCTGTTTGATTAATTCCAGTGCAAGACTTAAGGAACGGGTAAATTCAAATTTAAAATATTCCCGCTGCTCAATTGCCATTTTAAGATACTGGCAGAAATACTGCGCATCAAAGGGAAGACAGGCGGTATTTAATGCTTCCTGGAGTCTCTGGTAGTTTAAGGAACTGGAGATATGATGCTCATTTTTATTAATTTTTTTGGTCGTCATGGAGCGGAAGTTCATGTCGGCATAGCGGTCGGAACAGATATCATAAGTTCCGCTTCGCAGATGACCGTATTTTTTGTCAAATATTTTCTTGGACATCCTGCCGCCGGTAAAGTCCTGAAAATCCTTTTCAAAATCAGAAGAAACAGTGGTAACGCCGCTCATGAAGGAATCCATTTCTTCTTCGGTAAACCAGCCGCTTTCCACAAGGGTACGGCAGAATGCTCTTGACATGAATGCAATACGTGCCTGACGGGCAAATTGTGGTGTGCCGTAGTAGCAGATTCCGTCCAGAAGACGGGAAATTTCATTAATCAGTTCATTGGGTGATTTTGCTTCTTTTTTATAAAATTCCTCACTTCTTTGCCGTATCTGGTCCAGCTTATTTAAATCAGCATAATCGTCATGAATAAACTGGCGCTGGTTACTGATTGTGGCAATGGTAAGTTTTCTTAAGGAATTAATGAGAATGTTACGTTCTTCATTAGTCCATCCGTTATCTAAAAGTAGGAGAGTGTTTTTGTCCGTGGAAAAATCAAAGCTGCTGTATATGATTTCAAATTCGACTTTATCATGGGAGGTAGGATTCTTACTAAGCTGTTCCTTGTAGAAATGAACAAGCCTTGTGGCAAGGTTGTCCGGTAAATCTGCCGGAATGAGGGAATAAAAGGAGTAGTCCAGACTGATGTAAGGCTTGTTGCCCAGCTGGTACATTAAAGGGGCGGTTACAGCCCGGTATCCAAGCGGGCGGAGTCCTTCGTTCCAGGCATGGCTGGTTATAATCTTTAAATAAAGGGAATAATCCAGGGGATGGGGATTGGCACCAATAATCTCGGACGGATTCCAGAAAGCCATGTCGGAAAACATCATCGGACAATGGTCGATATAATTTTCATAAGAAAAATACTGCTCTTTTAATTTCTTTTTCAGGGAAAAATAAGCACTGTCTTCCATGTTTCGCTCCTGACGGATGCTGGCAACAAGAGGACGAATCTGAAAAAGGGTTACTTCATTGTTACTGTTAATGGCAAATTCAATGTCCAGGGTAAGACCGTCCAGTATGGATTCGGCTTCCTGAACGGAAATGATAAGGTTCTTCCATGGCTGGGGCAGACTTGCAGCAGAACAGTCCCTTGCAATCCAGAGAGAAGTTCCGCCCTGACCGCTTGTGACCGAGTCCGTGGAACCGTTATCGTCATAATTAATAAGGTAGTAAGGACGGTTTCCGTGGATGTCACGGGAAAATACCACACCGCTTATGATGACATCTTCAGCCTGACGCTGTATTAATACCTGCTCATAATCGAGAGGATGATCCTTTTCATAGGAATGGATGACTTCTTCAATGGAAGCCATAATCTGGCTGTCATTGGAGGAATCCACGTCCAGAATGCTTTTGTAGTGTCCGGCGTTGGAGCGCTGCATGGAATCTTCATTGGAATAGGAGCTTCTGACAACAATGCGTTTCCCCTTGAACTGTTCCATAATCTGATGGCAGACTGCCGGCTTGTCCTTTTCATAGTCGCCAATATAGAGGATGAACATTTCCTCAATGCGGGAATGGGTAAGAATCTTGGAAAGCGCATACAGAGTATTTGCTTTTGTGGATATGATTGAATGCTGATTCATGTAATCTGCTCCTTTAAAATGACGTTTTAAGCATGGCTATGCTGATAGAATATATTTTGTACATTTTATCAGATATTACCAGTGTTTTCAATGAATTTGCACTTAATAAAAGATTGATGAAAGTGTATGATTATGGTAAAATTTAATAGTAAATATTAAGAAAGGAAAGCAAAAAATGAATAAGACAGAAGATTTTAAACCGTATATACCAGCAGATAAAGTGGTTCCGGAACTTACGGTAACCTCAGTTATTCTTGGTATTATACTGGCTGTGGTATTTGGCGGAGCGAATGCTTACTTAGGGTTACGTGTGGGCATGACCGTATCGGCATCAATACCGGCAGCTGTTATTTCTATGGGGATTATCCGCGTGATTTTACGCCGTGATTCAATCCTTGAAAATAATGTTGTGCAGACAATCGGTTCCGCAGGTGAATCACTGGCTGCGGGTGCAATATTTACAATGCCTGCACTTTTCATGTGGGCGAATGAAGGTGCAATGGAGAAACCGGGTCTTTTGGAAATCGCATTAATCGCATTATGCGGCGGTATTCTTGGGGTGCTTTTTATGATTCCACTTCGAAATGCCCTAATCGTGCAGGAAAATGGAACATTACCTTATCCGGAAGGAAAAGCCTGTGCAGAAGTTCTTCTTGCGGGAGAAGAAGGAGGAGCG
>JAQXXN010000198.1 GCA_029226085.1 Thermoflexaceae bacterium | reverse complement strand
TCACCCGCAGTATATCCAATATCATAATAACTGATTGATAAGGTTGCAATTCCTGCTTCACACAGTCCTTCTTCTCCGGCAATCATTGGAATGCCGGCAGAAATCAGGATTTCCTTCAACAGGTCAACCTGAGATGCAATGGTATTATCAGTCGGGATATAAATTACATCACACTCTGCTACTGCTCTCTGCGCAACCTCCTCCAACTCCTCTTTATCTGTTATGGTAAAAGTATCAAAGGATATCCCCTTCCCGGTAAGAACTGAACCCATCATCTGTGCCTGAAAAATAGAATTCGTCTCCGTGGAGCAATATAATATTCCAACCTTTTGGACATCCGGAATAAGTTCTGTGATCATGTCTGCCTGACTCTCAATCGGTGCCAGATCAGAAGTTCCCGTTACATTGATACCGGATGCTCCGGTCCATTCTCTCATATTTAATGCTGTTCCGTAATCAGTAATGGATGTTGCCACAATCGGAATCGTATTCGTTGCCTGTGAGGCCGCTTTTAAAGCCGATGTTGCATTAGCCATAACCAGGTCCATATTATCCAATACAAAATCATTCAAAATTTTCTGGCACTCCTGTGTGCTTCCCTGGGCTATCTGCACGTCAAATACAACCCGTTCTCCCAGTTTATCTGTCAATGCATCCTGAAACCCCCTTGTTGCTTCATCCAAAGCCGTATGATTTTCCCACTGACAGATTCCCACATGATACTTTCCATCATCTTTTACATTTTCCTTATTACCGCATGCAGCCATACTTCCTGTAAGCAAGGAGACCAGTAGCAGCAAAACAATTTTCTTTGTGTTCTTCATCAATATTCTCCTCTCGTTAACAACCACTTTATTAACAAACTTCTTCCACCCGCTCATATAACTTTTGTGGAAGAATTGGCTTTTTAACAAAACCCTGCACCGCATATTCTCCGTTTTCCACGGCTTCTTCCATATCTTCGGAGGCAGATAAAAACAGAATCGGCACTTGTGACAGTTCCTGCCGTTCCCGGATTGCATCCAATGTCTCTATTCCGCTCATTCCCGGCATCTCCACATCCAAAAGAACCAAATCCACCATTTCCTCCTGCAAAATTGCAAGAGCCGCCTGCCCCGAATCTGCTTTTCTGACCTCATAATCCTTCTTCTTTAGAATCATTTCTGCCATTCTCAAATTCATTGCATCGTCATCTACCACTAAAATCTTTTTTCCCATCTTTCATTCATCTCCGTCTTGTTCTTTTATGCATATCTCTACTATATGATTGATTTTAACATTGTACTTTTTTTAAGTCAATCAAGGAATCAAATTGATTGTATCACAACTCACGCATCCGGTATTCCGTGTCTTCATCAATCATTGCTAACATCACATCAGCAAGGTATGGATCCAGCTGGCTGCCCTTTGCTTTTTCAATCTCACCACGTACCACATCCTGCGGAAGCACATCACGATAGCTGCGCTTTGATGCCATAGCATCATAAGTATCGGCAACACCGATAATCCTTGCTCCTTCCGGAATTTCTTCGCCTTTTAGTTTATCCGGATAGCCCATACCATCAAAGCGCTCGTGATGCCATCTTGCACCGGCACCGATTCCAGGAATTTCAGAAATATTTTTCAGGATATCACTTCCGATGATTGGATGGGACTTAATGATTGCATACTCTTCGTCTGTCAGTTTGGAAGTCTTGTTGATAATTTCATCCGGTATGCCAATCTTACCAATATCGTGGAGAAGTCCCATATAATAGATATCTTCCTGCTCTTTCTCATTCTTACCGATACGCTTTGCAATCTCTCTTGCATATTCTGCCACACGGGTAGAATGACCGTTGGTATATTTATCCTTGGCATCAATCGTTCCTGCCAATGTACGCATAATCTGCAAGGACAGACGTTCTACCTTCCGTCTCCTGTCCTCCGCCTTAAAGGTCTGCTTTTCGACCTCCTGCTGTAGATTTTTCTGTAAACGGTCAAGCTGCAAAATCCGACTGACACGCTGAATCATAATATCTGCCACAAAAGGCTTTTTAATAAAATCAAGTGCACCTTCCTTAAATCCTCTTACCTCGGTATCTCTGTCATCATCCGCTGTCAGAAAGATTACCGGAATACTCCGGCAGTTTGGATTCGTCCGAAGCTGTCTCATTACCTCAAACCCATCCATATCCGGCATATGTAAGTCTAACAGAATGAGATCCGTAAACTTGTCCTGTAGGAATTTTAGTGCCTTTTTTCCAGAATCAACACAGTCTACCTGAAATTGTCCCTTTAACATCTTTTCAGCAATCCGCAGGTTCATAATATCATCATCCACCACCAGAATATGCGGCAATTCATCTGTCTGCTCTTTCACGGTCTGCTCTTTTGGTGTCGTTTCCTGTAAGATTGCATGCAAATGGGACAGCAGTCTGCAATAATTCTCCATGGTTTGGGTATGATGCTCTCTGATAAAGTCAATATTATTTTCCTTCGCTGCCATTTCCAGTGCCTTTGCCTGCTCAGAAATATCGCCTGCCCCGATGGAAAGGGAAGTACTCTTCAGAGCATGTACCAGAATCCGGTAATTCTCCCAGTCCTGCTTCTGATAGGCTTCTTCAATACTGTCATACTTCTGCTCATCCAGATAAGTACAAAGCATTTCTTTATAAAATTCCTCACTGTCACAACAGTACGCAAGCCCTGTGGCTGTATCAAGGATTCCTTCCAGTTGTCCGGTAAAATTCATATCCCCACTTTCTGCAGGCACAGCATCCTGTTCCGGCAGCCATTCCACCGGCACATCTTTTTTCTCCTCAACCAACTCATCCGGCAGCCAAAAACGGATTTTTTCTTTTAACTGTCTGCCAAAAATCGGCTTTGACAAATAATCGGTAAAGCCGGCGTTAAGATACATCTCCTTTTCGCCTGCTACAGCATTCGCTGTCAGGACAATAACGGGTGTTTCCGGACAAAGCTTTTGCTCTTTAATTTCACGTAATGCTTCCATGCCATCC
>JAQXXN010000197.1 GCA_029226085.1 Thermoflexaceae bacterium | reverse complement strand
AATGGAATAATGCGGGTCTTTTTTCCAAAGTCACATTGTATATAGCTCATGTCAAGATTAACATCCTTAAGTTTTAAGGAAACAAGCTCTGTCACACGCATTCCGGTAGCATATAACAGTTCCAGCATTGCCTTATCCCGCATTCCCTTAGCCGTATTAATATCCGGCTGCTCTAACAACAAAAGCATATCCTCTATGGAAAGAATGTCCGGCATTTTCTTCTCTATTTTAGGAGCTCTCACTTCCTGTGTGGGAATGGTATCAATGATTCCTTCATTCCGCAGAAAACCAAAAAAAGCCTTCATGGAGGCAAGATACCTTGATATCGTTGCTGATGCCTGATGATTCTTTTCCAGATACAGTATGTAAGAATTAACATTGGTTGCATTTATTTTTCTGACATCAGTTATTCCCTGGCTTTCAAAGAATGCCATCATCTTTTTTAAATCCCTCTGGTATGAAAGTACGGTATTATTCGAAGCCTTTTTCACTTCCCTCAAATACTTCATGTACCTTAAAACATATTCTTCCATGTGTAAAAACCTCATAAAACTGCATTGATAAACTATACTCATTATATATAGAACATTTACGAAAATCAAATACATTTTACTATTTATAAAAATATTTAATAAAACTAAGATTAAACATGGTTTCTGCACCTGCACTAAGAACCAGTAAAAAAAGAGCCAGCAGAAGAAGAACAACCAGCTTATTTCCTCCCTTTCTCTTTCTCCTATACTCAATTCCCGCAAACATTCCCACAAACACCGCCCCAAAATAAATCACCTGTGAAATCAGACAGAGAAATGCAAAATAAATCGTTCCCAAGAAGCCATAAACCATTACCATTGCAGAACAGATAAGCCCTATCATGAATCCAAAAATGAGTATGTATAGGATATAAATGACACTGCCAATACTTGTAAAAGACAGCAGGAATAACAGTGCCCACAATTTTGCCCGCTCCATAAGAATATATTGAAACAGATTCCTGCAATCAATATTCATGCTCTGCATTTTTTCCATGAATTCATAATTAAAAACTCCCAGTTCACTCACATTATCACTACAATAAATGTTCGCAAACAGGGAGCCTGCTATCAGACTAATGAATAAAAGTAGTCCCGCCATATGAAAATTGAATTGTTTCATTTTCCCCATCCCGCCATACCTGATAATTAAAATCAAATGCTGTTCACATCCTGATTATTACAATCATATGCAGTTATCACGGAAAAATGCTTATAAATTACCGTCCAAACTTTGCCTTGTAGGTCATGATTGCTGCTATGGTCTTGGAATCCTGAATTTTGCAGGAATAAATCATCTCACACAGTTCATCAAGTGTGTATTCGCACACATCCACAAATTCATCTTCATCTAAATGCTGTCTGGATGGTTTCAGATTTCTTGCAATATAAATATCAATTACTTCACTGCTGTAAGCAATTGCCGGAACCGTTGATAACAATAATTCCAAATCTTCGGATTTATATCCTGTTTCTTCCTCCAGTTCTCTCGCCGCAGCCACTATGGTCGGTTCATCTGCGCCATTGCGTCCGCCCGCCGGAATCTCCAGGGAATCCCTGTCAATGGCATTGCGATACTGCTTTACCATGACAATCTTTCCTTCATCCGTTACAGGAAGGACCGCCGCTGCACCCTTATGCTTAATAAAATCCCATTTTGCAATATTTCCATTGGGAACCTTGACACTATCCTGGTATACATCCAGAATCGATCCCTTGTATACAAGCTCTCTGTCTAAACGTTCAAACATTTCCAGCCTCCATTAATCCATATGCTCACATTTGCGGTAACATTTTTCGGTTGCCTTAAATAAAGAATTTCTCAGTCCGTTTTCTTCCAGTGCCTCTACTGCTGCTATGGTTGTCCCTCCCGGAGAGCAGACATTATCTTTTAATTTACCAGGATGTTCCCCTGTCTCCAGTACCATTTTGGCGGATCCAAGAACCGTCTGTGCCACAAATTCATAAGCCTTGTTTCGCGGCATTCCATATTTCACAACACTGTCTGCAAGTGCTTCTATGAACATGTACACATAAGCCGGTGAACTTCCGCTTGCGCAGGTAACGGCACTCATGAGTTTTTCTTCCACACGGCACATTTTTCCAAAAGAATTAAAGAATCCTTCTATCTCTTTTATCTCCGTATCCGAAAACTCATTTTCATCAAAGCATACTCCCGTCATTCCTTCACCAACCATTGCCGGAGTATTGGGCATTGCCCTCACGATACGGATATCCTTGCCTGCCATGGACTTTAACTCTTCCATTGAAATTCCCGGTGCAATGGAAATAATGACCTTGGAATAATCAATATCATTCTTTATTTCACGAAATACTTTTTCATAAACCACCGGTTTTACTGCCAGAATAATATACTTGCTTTCTTTTGCGATCTCACTGTTATTTTCAAGACATGCTGCACCTGTTTCTTCCGACTTTTTCTTCATTTTTTCCTTGTCATGTTCGGAAAATACTACCTGTTTTGCACCATATTTCCTGATTAACCCGGACAGCATGGCCGAACCCATGTTGCCCATGCCGATAAAACCATATTTATACATTTCATCACCTGCAATCTACTTTGATTCCAATAACTTTTCAACACTTACCAGCTTAACACACAAAATAAAGAGTTCTGTCGCCATTGCCATCTCTTCTGCGGAAGGATATGATGGTGCAATACGGATGTTGCTGTCCTTCGGATCGCTTCCGTATGGAAATGTTGCACCAGCTCCCGTAAGAACAACGCCTGCTTCCTTACATTTTGCCACAATTGCCTTGGCACAGCCTTCCATGGCATCAAAGGAGATAAAATATCCTCCTTTTGGTCTTGTCCATGAACCAATTCCAAGACCTGTAAGTTCCTTATCGAATCTGGATAATACCGCCTCAAATTTTGGTCTTAATTCATCCGCCTGCTTTTTCATATGCTTCTTAATTCCGTCATAGTTCTTAAAATAACGGACATGTCTTAACTGATTAATCTTATCATATCCGATGGTCTGTATTGTCATGGATTTGCGAACAAAAGCAAGATTGTCCCCAGAAGAAATCATTGCGGCAATCCCTGCACCTGCAAAACTAATCTTGGATGTGGAACAGAATTCATATACCATGTTCGGGTTACCGGCCTTCTCACACTCGCTTAATATCTCAAGAATCTCATCCTGCTCATTTTCATATAAATGGTGTACTGCATATGCATTATCCCAGAAAATCCTGAAATCCTCTGCCGCAGGCTTTAAAGAAGCCATTCTTCTCACTGTTTCATCTGAATATGAAATTCCCTGAGGATTGGAATACTTCGGTACACACCATATTCCCTTAATGGCAGCATCTTCCGATACCAGCTTTTCTACCATGTCCATATCCGGACCTGTCGGAAGCATCGGAACCGTTATCATCTCAATACCAAAATGCTGAGTAATGGCAAAATGTCTGTCATAACCTGGTGCCGGACATAAAAACTTTACCTTATCTAATTTACACCACGGAGTACTTCCCATTACACCATGTGTCATGGACCTTGAAATAGTATCATACATAATCGGCAGACTTGCATTTCCAAATACAATCACATTTTCCGCCGGAACTCCCATCATTTCGGCAATCAGCTTTTTCGCTTCTGGAATTCCGTCCATTACACCATAATTTCTACAATCAAATCCATTTTCCGTCATTAAATCACTGTCAGAAGATAATGTTTCCATCATATCCATGGTTAAATCCAATTGCTTTGGAGAAGGCTTACCCCTTGACATGTCAAGCTTTAATCCCTTTCCCTTTGCATCTTCATACGCAGCCAGTAATTCTTCCCTGATTTTCTTAAGTTCTTCCACACTTAACTCACAATATGATTTCATAACATGCCTCCTGTTTCTTCATTGGAAAGTCCCAATAACTTTCTCTTCTTATTATTTTTGCTGAATTTATCTTTCCTATTATATGATAAAGTAAAAAACCATGCAACAGTTAATTTAAATTTAAAAGTTATTTTAGTAAAAATTTTATTTTCTAAAGTTTTTTTATTATATGCTATATTTTCTTAGTTTTGAAATTAAGAATGAAATAAAAAAGAGAATTATATTTAAAAGAAGCTCCTGCCAACATTGGCAAAAGCTTCTTCTAATCATTATTGGACTATTCTTTATCGTCATCATCTGCTTCGATAAATTCAATTCCTGATTCTTCTCCATTGTCAGAATCCACTTCATTTACTTTAACAGAACTCTCTGTATCATCCGCGCTTTTATCTTTCAGACGCTCCATATATTCCGCGGCATCATCAGGCATATCATCAAGGTTCTCCGAACCAACATCCACCTGAAGCGGTGCCTTCTTAAACAGAATATCATACATTACAGGAATAATATAAAGTGTCATCAGTGTTGCATATGCAAGGCCACCTACGATAACGAGTGCCATTCCTCTTCCCATCTGGCTGCCCATATCATCTCCAAAAATCAGATATGTCATGGCAAGAATTGTTGTCAGGGCCGTCATAAGAATCGGACGCATACGTGTCTTTCCTGTTGCAACAAGTGCTGTTCTTCTTTCAAGTCCTCCCATGCGAAGCTGATTGGTATAATCAACGAAAACAATACCATTATTAACAACTGTACCAAGAAGCACTACAAAGCCCATCAGAGCCATCATCGATAAAGGTTCACCCGTCAGCCATAATGCAAGGAATCCACCTGTAAATGCCAATGGAATGGTAAATAATACAATAAACGGACTAAGCAGGCTCTGGAACTGTGCTACCATTACAAGGTAAATAAATGCAACACCAAGGAGCATAACCAGCGCCATCTGCCCTACCATTTCGTTAACAGTATCATATTCACCACCAATATCAAAATTGCATCCGGAAGGAAGCCTATTCTCCTGATATTCCTTAAGAAGCGGTTCTAACTGTCTTGTTAACAATGTAGTATTATATCCTTCTTCTGCATTAGCTGTTACAGTAATATATCTTGTCTGATTTTCACGACTAATTGAAGTTACACCATCTTCAACCTGCAGTTTTGCAAAATCACTCAGTTTATAGTCATTCGTCACCTTATCTCCATCATCATCTGTCTCGCTTACGGCAAACGATATATCCATAAGATTTTCATACGTTACCGGTTCAACATTATTGACAACTTTAATATCCATCTCAACACCGTCAATTGTAACCTTAACAGCAGTAGACTCTGTCGTCATCTTTGAGGAAACTTCCTGATAAATCTGTGCAACAGTCAACCCCTTGCTCATTGCCAGATCCTTATCAAGCACAACATGCAGTACCGGATCGCTTGCTTCCTGTCCATTGGAAATATCAATATACCCCGGCACTGTCGCAACAATATCCATTACCTCTTCACTTACGGTAAGAAGCTCATCCAGATCTGTTCCATAAATATTTAACGAAAGCCCGCTGCCAAGCATTGTTGACATTTCTGACATACCTGTTGATACAATGAATTCATTTTCAGGATCGTCAAGGATTTCAGAAGCAGCTTTATTCATCTCAGAAACAATTGCATCAATTTCACCTTTACCGGCATTTTCATTCTCCGTAGTAATCATGATGGAATACGTTAAATAATCATCCTCTGAAACGGCTGCCATTGATGAAATCAGATTTGTTCCGTTTCCTGACATAATACCAATAGAACCTACTCCATCAATTTCAAGAAAACGGTTCATCAATGCATCCGTCTTGGCATATGCATCTTCTCTTGTCGTTTCCTCCGGATAATTAACCATTGCTTCCAGCTGGTTGCTTGTCATTTCAGGAATAATCACAATTCCCATACGTAAAACCTGCCATATGCTGAAAACCAAAAGACCAATTGCAAGCATTAACGGAACGATTTTAACCTTCAGACAGAATTCAAGGCTCTTACCATAAAGCTCCTGAACTTTATCAAACCAAGGATGTTCTTTCGGCTTTGATTTGCGAAGCAGTGTCGAACCAGATGCCGGTACTACCGTCATTGCAATCAGTAATGAAGCAAGCAGACAGAAAATAATCGTAAGACACATTGGCATCATCAGTTCTCTTACCATACCGGTTGTATAAATCATCGGTAAGAAAACACATACTGTTGTAAGTGTTGATGCCATAACAGCGCCGCTTACCTGCTTTGCACCTGCAACTGCAGCCCTTGGTGCGCTGATTCCACGGCTTCTGAGGCGGTAGATATTTTCTATGACAACAATCGAATTATCTACCAGCATACCGATACCAAGCGCCAATCCTGATAATGACATCATATTAAGTGATATACCTGAAAAATACATTGCTACAAGTGCAGTCAGAACCGATAACGGAATACTGATTGCAACAACAATCGTCGGCAACACATCCTTTAAGAAAAGCGCAAGAATTACGATTGCAAGAATTGCACCAAGTACCATACTCTGCAATACACTCTTAACAATCAGGTTGATATAGTCACCCTGATCCATCAAGATTAATATTTTAAGACCTCCGTATTGATCTTCTAATTCCGTAATCAGTTTTTTACATAATTTTGATACGTCATTCGTTCCAGCAGTACTGCTCTTAAATACGGATAAAATAACCGCCTGTTCTCCGTTAAGCCGTGCATATGTTTCAGCCGAATTATCAATGACAGTAACCGTTGCCACATCACTTAATCTTATGTCACCGATGTCATCAATGTGACACAAAACGATTCCTGATAATTCTTCGACGCTTTCGTAATTATCCCCCACTTTTACCAGCCAAGAATTGTCATCCTTGTCATCGACATATCCTGCCGGCATGGAAAAATTCTGCGCATAAATCAGTCCTGACAGTGTAGATAATGATAATAAAGAATCTGCATTTGCAGAACGAAGTGTTTCTTTTTTCGTCTTCTCATACTGTTTTAAGCCTTCTTCGTAGCTTTCCCAGCCATCATCGATCTGCTTTTGTCCGTCTTTAATAGAATCCCAGCCATCATCAAGTTTTTTTTCTGCATCATCAAGCTGGTCATCTGCTGATTCTAATTGCTTTTTTGCACTTTCAAGTGCAGTTTCGCCTGCAGCTATCTGTGCCTTTGCTGCACCAAATTCGGCCGAAGCCTTCAGTTTCGCTGCCTCTATATCCTTATAATCAACTCCCGATACATCGAGAAACTGCTTATAATTCGCAATAATCGATTCTGTTACCTGAATTTCTACCTTAAGAGCTGACACCTCAGCCTCATATTGTTCCAGTGTAACCTTCATCTGCTGATATATTTCCGAATCAGGATCCGATGGCATAGAAGCCTTTAATGATGCAATTGCTGTTTCTAAAGTCTGTAACTGTGCCTGCTGATTAGTCAACTGCGCCTGTTGTGCAGCCAGCTGGTCCAAAGCTTCCGTTACCTGTGCAAATTTCTGATATGCTTCCGCTTCCTGCTTTTCAAGTTCCTGCTTCGCCAATGCCAGTTCATCAACAGACATTCCCCACTTCATCCAGTTTTCCCAGAGTTCCTGTCGTCCGTCCTCAATTTCTTTCTTACCGTCAATTAATTCTTTCTTACCATCATCAAGCTCACCCTGGGCATCCAGAAGCTGCTTTTTCGCTTCATCCAGATCTTCTAATGCATCAGCAAATGCATCATTTGTCTTTGCAAGTATCTTATCATTTAAGGCGTCAATTTTTTCCTTATCAAGTTCCACTTGAATTGATTTTTCAATCAGACCTAAAGAAGAAACATTCGCCACACCATCCTGTCGTTCAATCTGTGGTGTAATTTTTTCTTCAACGAACTTAGAAAGTTCTTCTATCTCCATTCCTTCATAGGCAATTGCCAGATACTGTGTTGCCATCATATCTGTGCTGATTTCAATAATAGACGGTGTTCCGCATTCCTCCGGAAGTACATCTTCGATGGAATCAATCGCACTGGAAACTCGCACCATTGCACTATCCATATTGGTATCATCCTGAAATTCAAGCTGAACAATTCCATAGTTTTCATTTGCCACGGACATGACATTTTTCACTCCTGAAACTGTTCCAAGAACTGATTCCAGCGGTTCACAAACTTGTGATTCAACCTTTTCAGGACTTGCGCCAGGATACGTTACTATTGTCATCAGATAAGGCATGCTGATTTCCGGAAGCAAATCCAGTTTCATCTTAGATAAACTTACCCCGCCCAACAACAGCATAACTATCACCATAACTAACACAGTAAAAGGCTTTTTTACGCTTAATTTAGACATTTTTTCTCCTCTTATTCTTTCTTTAAAATTAATTATACAAAGTATAAATAATTTTAGAAATGTTATCAATAAAAAATAGCAAGTTTATAAATATTTAATATTTTTCATTTTTTCAATACACACACTCCATAAGGAATGATTTTTCCGGTAAAATAAAAAAGAAAAGCCTTAAAACATACATTTCAAGACTTTTCCAAATTTCTAACACATAAATGCTAATTACTTGGCATAATCAGTAACTCTTGATTCACGGATAAGATTAACTTTAATCTGTCCCGGATATTCAAGCTCATTTTCAATCTGCTTGGAAATATCCCTTGCAAGCAATACCATATCCGTATCACTGATTAATTCAGGAACTACCATAACTCGAATCTCTCTACCTGCCTGAATGGCAAAAGATTTTTCAACTCCTTTAAAGGAATTCGTAATATCTTCTAATTGTTTTAATCTGTTTGTATAAGTTTCTAACGTCTCTCTTCTTGCACCAGGTCTTGCAGCTGAAATTGTATCAGCAGCCTGTACAAGACAAGCGATTAAGCTTTCTGGTTCAACGTCACCATGATGTGCTTCTACCGCATTGATAACAATTGGTGATTCCTTATACTTCTTACATAACTCAACACCAATCTGAATATGTGAGCCTTCAATTTCGTGGTCAATCGACTTACCAATATCGTGTAATAAACCTGCTCTTTTCGCCGTCTTGATATCTAAGCCA
>JAQXXN010000196.1 GCA_029226085.1 Thermoflexaceae bacterium | reverse complement strand
ATTACTACATTGAAGCTTTTCTGCATTCTGCTGTGCCACCTTGAGCGCCTTTTTTGAAATATCCGCTCCCAGTCCATTAACCAAAGGATTGCGAAGTGCCAGAGATATCAGAATACACCCTGATCCGGTACACATATCCAGAATTTCAAAGGGATGATTCATAATGATTTTTTCAGCCTCGACCACCAGACATTCTGTATCCATACGCGGAATCAGTACATCTTCATTCACCATAAAATCATATCCCATGAAATAAGCATGACCTGTAATATACTGAAGGGGTTCATGTACTTTTCTTCTTTGAACAGCTTCCATGTATCTTTCGTAATCAGCATCGGAAAGAGTATCTTTCTGTTTCATGAAATAATCTGTTCTGGTTATCCCAAGGACTTCTGACATCAATAAAAACCCGTCAACCTGATACTCTGTGATTCCCGCTTCCAAAAGCAGCTTTCTGCCTTCTTTTAACGCCTGTTCATAGGTTTTCATTGATTTCCACCCTGATATTCTTCATCAAACAAGGACGTCTGAACATACTGCTCCGTATAATTTTCCGGATTCATGTAACCGTTGGTATCTGCATAGCCTTGCGGATTTACATACCCATCATTTTCCGTTCCGAACAAATTCTGCTGCTCATACATTTCTTCCGTATTTTCTACCGGAGTATTTTCTACAGGAATGTTTTCTGCGTATTCTTCCTGTATTGTAGAATCTTCCTCTTCTCCAAGGAATTCTTTCATCGGGTCATTCACAGATGCGCCGAATGTCTCCACATATTCCGGGACGTCATCATCATCATCGATAAATTCAAATGCATCCTCATCATCGTCATCATATACGGATCGGAATTCACGCCAGTCAAAAACAGCTTCTACTGCCGCAATGGCAACTTCAATCATGTCATCATCCGGTTCCTTGGTCGTAAGCTTCTGTAGCAAAAGTCCCGGTGCGCTGATTATTTTCATGAGAAAATTATCCGACCTTCCGGCAAGCTTTAATACCTCATAAGAGATACCTGCAACCACCGGCACCAAAAGAAGACGATAGAGCATCTGTCTGACCGGATCATCCGTCTTAATGAACATGAATAAAATAATGCTGATAAGCATTACAAATAACAGAAAGCTTGTACCACAGCGTCTATGTTGTCTGGAACTGGCCCTCACATTCTTCACATTGAGTTCCAGGCCATTTTCAATACAGTTAATACACTTATGCTCTGCTCCATGATACATGTAAACTCTCTTAATATCGTTCATGAGAGAAATTGCTGTAACATAACCAAGGAAAATCAGCAGTCGGATTAATCCCTCAAACAGATTCAACAGTGTATCCGACACAATAAATCTGGAAAGAAGTCTCGATAAATAAAACGGAAGTGCCATGAACAATCCCAGTGCAAGCACAATCGCAACAATGATGGTAAGTGCCATTACAATGGAATCCAGCTTATCCTTAAACAGACTCCTCGCTACTTTATCCGCCGGAGTCGGTGCCTGTTCCTGCGGGTCTTCATAAAAACTTGCTGAATAAGTAAGTGTTGACATACCTATTACCAGCGAATCTATAAAATTAAATACACCTCTTATAATGGGCAGTCTTAATATCTTTATTCTCTTGGACAAATTGTTGTGTTTCTTAACCACAACCTCAATTTCATTATTCGGTTTCCGGACTGCAATGGAATAACGATTCTTATTTTTCATCATGATTCCTTCAATGACAGCCTGACCGCCTATACCTGATGGTTTCACGAATTCACACCTTCCTTTCACACACCAGAAAAACAATATCCATACTCTTTTTTAATTTAAAAATAGGTTGAGATTAAATTAACCTCAACCTTATCTTTTAAAACTATTTGCTTTCAACACCATACTTCTTATTGAACTTATCAATACGTCCGCGAGCTGCAACAGCCTTCTGCTGACCGGTATAATATGGATGGCACTTGGAACAAATTTCAACGTGAATGTCTTCCTTTGTTGAACCTGTTACGAATTCATTACCACAGTTGCATACAACCTTAGCCTGATAGTAATCTGGATGGATTCCTTCTCTCATGATTTTCACCTCTTTAAACTAAATTCTGTATATAATTGACTGCCTCTTAAATCTCATATACCTATTATCTGCTCTTTCAACAGCCGATAATCTATCGCATATAACAATCAGCCTGCAATCAATTGCCCTTTTCGATAAACAGCTTTTAAATTGTATCACAAAAAACTATGTAATGCAATACTTATTTTTTAGTTTAAACGAGTTTTCTTAATATACTGAATGAATTCCTTATTATTCTTGGTTCTTGCAAAGGTATCAATGATTCTGTCCGTTGCTTCATCCGGCTTTACCCCATTGAGATTCTTGCGGATAATTTCCATTGCTTCCATTTCTTCCTGTGTCAGAAGCAGGTCATCCCGTCTTGTACTGGATTTTGCAATATCGATTGCAGGGAATACTCTCTTCTCGGATAATTTCCGGTCAAGTACCAGTTCCATGTTACCGGTTCCCTTAAATTCCTCGAATACCACATCATCCATCTTACTTCCGGTTTCAATCAGTGCTGTTGCAAGAATGGTAAGACTGCCGCCTTCTCTCATGTTACGTGCGGCACCGAAGAAGCGCTTCGGCATGTGGAGTGCCATCGGGTCAAGACCACCGGATAAGGTACGTCCGCTCGCCTGTACCGTAACATTGTATGCTCTTGTAAGTCTTGTAATACTGTCAAGCAGAATAATGACATCCTTCTTGTGCTCCACAAGTCTCCTTGCACGTTCAATAACCATCTCTGACACTCTCTTATGTCTTTCCGGGAGTTCATCAAACGTGGAATAAATTACTTCCACATTATCTCCAACGATGGATTCCTTAATATCTGTTACTTCTTCCGGACGTTCATCAATCAGAAGAATAATCATGTGCATTTCCGGATTACTTCTTAGCACGGCCGTGGCAATCTGCTTTAACAGGGTGGTCTTACCTGCCTTTGGCTGGGAAACAATCATTCCTCTCTGTCCCTTGCCAATCGGGCATATCAAATCCACTATTCTCATGGCAGTGGTCGGATTTCCCTTTTCCAGATGAATTCTTTCATTCGGGAAAATCGGTGTCAGATTCTCAAAATTTGGTCTTGTCTGTATCACTTCCGGGTCATATCCATTGACACTGGTAAGTTCAAGAAGTGCCGCAAACTTTTCTCCCTGACTCTTAACTCTCTTCTTCCCATATAAAATATCGCCGGTCTTAAGTCCGGTCTTTCGAATCTGTGACGGTGATACATAGACATCATTATCCCCCGGGAGGAAATTCTCACAACGGATAAATCCGTATCCGTCCGGCATTACTTCAAGAATACCGGATGCCGGAACAGGATCCACCACGACATTCTGTTCCAGAATCTCCTGACGCTTTTTATATTTTTCTTCCTCAGAGATAGGCTGCTTCTCGTCCTTCTCTCCTGCCGCCATGGTATCCTCCGGTCTTTCTGTTTTTTCCGTTTTCTCAGTCTTCTCAATTTTTTCCGGCTTGTCCACTTTTCCTGTCATTTCTGCCTTTTCCGTCTGTGTTTCCTCCTGGCATACACTCAGAATTGCTTCAATAAGCTCACTTTTTTTCATCGCACTAATATTCTTGATTCCTTTATCTTTCGCAAAATCCCTAAGGACTGCAAGTGACAGTGTCTCTAACTTTGCACGCATAAATTGTTCTCCTATCTTGTTTGGGAAAAAATATGTAGAATTACATAATTTTTGATTACGTTTTCATTATAACCAGAAAATCCCCAATTAGCAAGAATTATTTTTAAATTATAGGAAGTTGATACATTTTCACAAATATGATATGATTATCATTGAATATTTCCAAAAGAAAGGTCGTAGAGAAATGACAAATAACGAAAAAGCATTAATGCTTCATGAACAATGGAATGGAAAATTAGAAACAACTTCCAAATGTGAGATTAAGACCCGGGAAGATCTGGCTCTTGCCTATACTCCGGGTGTTGCGGAGCCTTGCAAAGTAATCGCACAGGACAAGGAAGCTGCTTACAAGTATACAATTAAGTCTAACACCGTTGCCGTGGTTTCTGACGGAAGTGCGGTTCTGGGGCTTGGCAATATCGGTGCATATGCCGCAATGCCGGTTATGGAAGGCAAGGCTGTCTTATTCAAGGAATTCGGTAATGTCAATGCATTCCCTATCTGCCTTGATACACAGGATACGGAAGAAATCATTAAAACCGTTGTCAATATTGCTCCTGCATTTGGTGGAATCAACCTTGAAGATATTTCCGCACCAAGATGTTTTGAAATCGAGGAACGTCTGAAAAACCTTCTCGACATTCCGGTATTTCATGATGACCAGCACGGTACGGCAATCGTTGTTCTTGCCGGTATCATTAACGGACTTAAAGTTACAGGCAAGAAAAAGGAAGACTGCCGCATCGTTGTAAACGGTGCCGGTTCAGCCGGAGTTGCAATTACTAAGCTTTTACTTACATACGGCTTCCCACATATTACAATGTGTGACAAGTCCGGTATCCTTTCCGAAAAAACAGAGGGACTTAACTGGATGCAGAAAGAAATGACCAAGGTAACCAACCTTGAGAAAAAGGAAGGTTCCCTTGCAGATGCTCTTGCAGGTGCCGATATTTTTATCGGTGTGTCCGCTCCGAACATCGTAACTCCTGAAATGGTAAAGAGCATGAACAAGGATTCCATCCTCTTTGCCATGGCAAACCCTGTTCCTGAAATCATGCCGGACGTTGCGAAAGAAGCCGGTGCAAGAATCGTCGGTACCGGACGAAGTGATTTTCCTAATCAGGTAAATAACGTCATTGCATTTCCTGGTATATTTAAAGGTGCATTAGAAGGACGCGCCACACAGATTACCGAGGAAATGAAGCTTGCTGCTGCCAATGCAATCGCAAGCCTGGTTCCGGATGACGAAGTAAGTGACACCAATATTCTCCCTATGGCATTTGACCCGCGTGTTGCTGATGTTGTAAGCCAGGCTGTCAAGGATCATATTGTAAGATAACAGACACTATATATGAAACATTACTATTCACTAAATGACTATTCAATCGAAAAATTCGGCCGGAAAGTATATAAAATTGCACTTAACGGAAATATGAGCTGTCCCAACAGGGACGGCTCTATTGGTCATAAAGGCTGTATATTCTGCTCGGAAGGCGGTTCGGGAGATTTTGCCGAAAGTGCTTTTCTTTCTGTAACAGAACAGCTTGAAGCAGGGAAACGCAGACTCTCACAAAAATACAAAGGAAGCTCCTATATTGCTTATTTTCAGGCGTACACCAACACCTATGCTTCCGTGGAATATCTGGAAAAAATATTTACCGAGGCCATTATGCATCCTGATGTGGTCTGCCTTTCCATTGCCACAAGACCGGATTGTCTTGACAAGGATAAACTTGCCCTTCTTGCACGCCTGAACAGGATAAAGCCTGTCTGGGTGGAATTAGGACTTCAGACCATTCATGAACCGACAGCCTCCTATATCAGAAGAGGTTATGATTTGTCCGTATTTGACAGTGCCATGGATTTATTAAACAATACAGGAATCGAAACCATTGTTCACATGATTATCGGACTTCCGAACGAAGATAAAGAAATGATGCTTAAAACGGCAGACTATATTGGCCATAGTGGTGCAAAAGGAATTAAATTACAGCTCCTCCACGTACTTAAGAACACAGACCTTGCATGCGATTATGAAAAAGGACGATTTTCTGTTCTTTCCCTGGAGGAATATACCGATATTCTCATGGATATCATAAAACTGCTGCCACCGGACATGGTCATTCACCTGCTGACCGGAGACGGGCCAAAGAAACTACTGATTGCACCTCAATGGAGTGCCGATAAGAAACATGTCCTGAATACCATCAACAAAACACTTTCAAAACAGAATATCATTCAGGGAACCAATTATATTTTATAGAAAGCAAGGGAAAAAAATGACTTCAGATGCCTCAACACTCTACAAATTAATGATACTGTACATGCTGGATAAAGTAAACTTTCCATTAACCAACACCCAGATTTCCGATTTCATGCTGGTTAAGGAATATACCAATTATTTTACTCTCCAGGAATCCTTAAACGATTTGCTGGAACTGGAATACATCCGCACAGAAAATTTTCGTAACACAACCCAGTACACCATCACCCGTTCCGGTTCTTCCACGGTATCACTACTGGATGACCAGATTCCTGCTGCCATTAAAGACGATATCATTGTATATTTAAAAAGCCATAAGTATGAATTAAAAAATGAAGTAGGAACTACCTCAACATATTTCAAGAATTCCGCTAAGGATTTTACCGTACACTGTCAGGTAAAAGAAGGACAGAGCAACCTCATTGAAGTTAATATCAATGTTCCATTAGAAAAACAGGCGGATGTCATGTGTGCCAACTGGAAAAACTGCAGTCAGGAAATCTATGAATTCATCATGAAAAAGCTGCTGCAGTAAGTTTTAAGTGTAACCCCGGAGTTTCACTCGAACCTGATGGTACGGATTTACTGAAATGTCACCGTAAACCGTGTTCCAATCTCCGGACGTGACAGTACATCAAAATATCCGTTATGCTTATCAATAATCCATTTCGCAATGGAAAGTCCAAGTCCCGTTCCTCCGGTCTGACGGTTTCTGGCCTCATCCGAACGGTAAAAACGTTCAAATACATGGGATACTTCTTCCGAATTCATTCCTATACCATTATCCTGAATGGAAAAATATGCTTTCATTTCCTTGTTAATTCCTGATTTAAGAATAATTGTCTCTCCTTCCTGCGTATACTTTGCTGCATTATCCACAAGAATCCGGACAGACTGTTTAATCATTGCCGCATCTCCGGTCATGGTTACATCACCATCATTCTCCACCAGTTCATATTGATGCTTTTCATCAATCATTACAGATTCTTCATAAACCTCATGAATAATCGCCTTTAAGGAAATCTGCTGCATATCCAGATGATTTCTTCCTGCATCTGAACGTGCCAGAAACAAAAGCTGTTCCACAAGTGTCTTCATATGCTCAGATTCATGCTTAATTGCTTCAATGCCTTCCGCAAGAACCTTCTCGTCATCTTTTCCCCAGCGGTCAAGCATATTTGCATATCCCTGGATTACCGCAATCGGCGTTCTGAGTTCATGAGAAGCATCTGATACAAACCGTGACTGCTGACGGTAGGATTCTCTCATTCTTGCCAGAAGATTATTAATCGCAATCTCCACGCCTTCAAGGTCCTTATTTCCCGTAGATACCACACCATCCTGTTCCTGTGGATTCAGATGCTCGATGGCACTCTCAAGGTTG
>JAQXXN010000195.1 GCA_029226085.1 Thermoflexaceae bacterium | reverse complement strand
CCAAGAATAATCTTGATATCTAAGAATACGGAATAATTCTCAATATAAGTCATGTCCAGTTTCAGCTTGTCATATGGAGTGGTATTATACCGTCCGTACACCTGTGCATATCCCGTAAGACCTGCCTTTACCTTAAGGCGGAAATCAAATTCCGGAATCTTCTCCGAGTATAGTGCCGCTATTTCCGGCCGTTCCGGTCTTGGTCCCACAAATGACATGTCGCCCTTAAATACATTGATTATCTGCGGAAGTTCATCAAAATGGATTCTCCGAAGGAACCTGCCCACCGGAGTTATTCTGTCATCATTCTTTGTTGCCAGTCTGGCTCCTTTTTCTTCCGAATCCATCTTCATGCTCCGGAATTTTATCATGCGGAATACTTTTCCGCCTCTTGTGAGACGATCCTGGGAATAAAATACCGGTCCTCCGTCATATAATTTAATGGCGGCGGCAACAAATGCCATAAACGGCATCATAACTACCAAAAGCACCGCCGATATGACAATATCCATGACACGTTTGATAAATAACTGATCCGCCGGGAGACCCTGGTTTCTTGAAAGCAGAAGCGGCGAATCAAAAAGATATATTCCTTCTGAACCATTGATAATAATGTCGGAAAGCTTCGGTGTCACATAAGTTCTTATAGAATTGCGGAAACAATATTTTAAAATATCATTTCTGATGCTGGAACGGATGTCACATAACACCACAGCTTCATACTCATGTACTTTTTGATAAACCTTGGCACTGCCTTTTGATACATTAATTGACTCACAGACATGATATTTGTCCGGCCGGGCATTGATTTTCTCAATGATATGCTTCGGGGAGCGTTCATCATATATGACCAACAGCCTTCTTGGTGGAAACAGTCGTGTAAATAACAGTCGTGTGATATATGCCCACGGAAACACTATCATAAATTCTATCACAGTCAGAGCAAGTAACGGCAGTGGACTTACATAATCCCTGTGAATTGCGCAGATTTCAACATAGGCAACCACATTTGCACAAAAAATGGATAATACCTGTGATAAGTATACATCCGAAATTCTTAAGTAACCTACCTTGTATCCTCCATATGCTCTTGTAAAAAAGAACAGAATTAATATATAGATACCAATAACTGCCCAGTGGCCTCTCCGGTAAAAAAGAGTCACGCCGAATTCATTCTTACTATAAAACACATACCATATAAAGGCAAAAACAATCGTTTCCAAGGCGATAAGCACGACTCTTGCCGCAAAATTTATCAGCCTCTTGTACTGATCTCTTTCTTTCATTTTCGTTTACAAACCCATTCTATATCCATTTTACTTATTTTTGAGTATTTTCTGTTCAAGTATAGCCCTTTTGAAAGAATTAGTCAACAATACCCACATTATTCCTTACAATGATTCTCTGCATGACTTCTGCTTTTTTATCTTCCTCAATTCCTGTCTGATTGAGAAAATTCATTTTTACCTTTTCTTTACTGTTCAATGTCCGTACGAGATTCCGTTCCGGCACTCCGGGTTCATAGTTATAAATAATCAGTATCCGGTTGGTACCTTTTAAAAGCCACTCGCCGAGATATTCCCACCACATCCGGTCCGTATCTCCGATGGATAATCCATACAGGCAGATAATACTACTTGCATCCATTAATTTCTTTGCTTTTTTTATCTTATTCTGCCCATATTCTTCATTTAACCATGGCTTAATCATGGTTCGCTTTACCCTCGGTTCCTCTCTCATGGTTTCATTTAGAATTTGCGTGTAATCATTAACACCGAGAAGTAATGCCTTTTCTTCGATGGAACCATGAATATGTAAAAGTGTTCCAAGCTTATCGATATATTTCACCCCACGTATTACCCTGTTTTCTATTATGGCATCTCCCACAGCATCCCACATCCTGTCCAGGCAATTGGTATAATTAAATGTAATGGCGCAATAATAGTGTTCTTCTTCTGCATGAGCCGCATAGATACGTTTTACCAGTTCTCTCTCATTTTCAATGTCGTTCACTCTTACCTGCCGGATGGCATTCATTATTTTCTTTTTCAGAACAGTCTCATCTGCATTAAACTTATTCTGCTCCTCTGTCAGGTAATCTGTCAGATAGTCAACCATTTCCAGCATGTCCTCCAGAAAATGATTGACCTGATTCTCATCTTCTCCATCAATTTCCGCCGTAATCTCACCAAGCTTTTTTTCTAAATCGGACCATGTCTCAAATTGCTTCCCTGATGCCTTTTCCAGTTCCCTGCGTATATAATTATCCGGACTGGCATTTTTTATGAAATACGGATAAAAATCCTCGTAACGTGTTGCCAGTCCCAGGCTCACATCCAGCCCATTTCCCATCATGAATGTAACGTACATTTCTTCCTCCCACAAAGTAACATTATTTTATTTTAGAATTATGTAATATTTTTAAGCTAATTATACAACAAAAGTCTTTGTGAGGGAACATTTATCAATCAGAATACAACTTTAATTTTCCTCGATGTCGTATCTACCCACGCCAGTACCTTATTGGTTGCACAGCGTACTTCTTCCATGGACTCTACCATTATGCCAACTTTAATTTCCAGTGAATCAATTCGTATCTCCAATTGTCCCACTCTGGTTTCCAGCGAATCAATTCGTATTTCTAATTGTTCCACTTTGGCTTCCAGTGATTCTATTCGCTTTTCTAATTGTTCTACTTTGGCTTCCAGATGTTCCATCCTTTCTTCCAGATATTCCATCCTCTCTTCCAGACGTTCCATCCTTTCTTCCAGGCGTTCCATCCTCTCTTCCAGACGTTCCATCCTCTCTTCCAGACGTTCCATCCTCTCTTCCAGGCGTTCCATCCTCTCTTCCAGACGTTCCATCCTCTCTTCCAGGCGTTCCATCCTCTCTTCCAGACGTTCCATCCTTTCTTCCAGGCGTTCCATCCTGCCTTCCAGCGAATCCATCCTCTCTTCCAAACGATCCAGTCTTTCTATAATCGGAGCCAGTCCTTGTGCTACAATTGCTGATATTGCCAGCAAATCTTCCTGTGATAACATTTTCCACACCTCCTTCTGCTCAATTGATAAACAGAAATATGGTACAATATTAAACCTCAGGCTAATGCCATATTTCCATTCATATTTGCGATATTATAATTTGAATATATGGCGAACTGCCAGACCTTCAAGACATTCTCATCAGAGAACAGATTTATTCTATCATACATATAATATATAGTCAATAAAACCTCCAAAAATAAAATTTTTGAAGGTTTTATTTTACACGGTAACTATTCTTCCTGTCATGACATACAGCTTTTTAATGGCCAGTCCGATTTCATATTTTCCAGCCGGCACGGAATCTTTTAAGAACACAACTTCAAATCCTGCAAGTGACAGCCCCTTGTGCCTTCCTTCCGGTGTCACCACATCCTGCCGGTACATCTTTTCTGTGTCCACGAAATATATCTCTCCCGCCTCATTTTTCAGGATAAGTCTTACTTTGTTATGATTATTATTCTTCTTATGTCTGTTATAAACCCAGCCGTTTATTCTTATGGTATCCTCCGCAGTCAGAATTGCATCAATACTGTACGGCAGAATATTCATTTCCTTGCTCATACGTGCATAGCCCGGCATGGTTTTATCACGCATTTTATGCACTGCAGACGGAAGAAACGCCTTATTCATGTTAAAGGAAAAATCACCTTTATCCGGTGTCAGATTCGGGTTGTAACATGGGTCACAGCCGCCTGCAAACCGTGGATATTTCTCATAAAGCTTTTTCATTTCACGCTTTCTGCGTTCTTCCTTTTCCCTTGATGCCTCATCCAGTCCTCTGCTGACCGATTCATGATGAACCAGTGCCACATCATTCCTAAGAACATTATAATAACCCAGCTCCACCAGCTTAAAACACAACGCCACATCATTATAAGCAACCGGAAGTTCTTCATCAAAACCTCCTGTTTTTTCAAACTTCTCTCTTGCCACCATGAGGCATGCTCCGGTCACTACGGTGAAATTATAATCCAGAAGATTTCTTCCGTAATAGTAATTCAGATTATCTTCCCTGCCATACAGGCAGTGTCCCGGTCCGATGGAAAGATTCAATACCCCGGCATGCTGCAGACGGATGGAATCCGGATAATAGAGCTTACAGCCTACTGCACCGGTATAGGAAACCTGAGCCTGTCCTGTAAGAATGGATAGCCACTGTTTCGGTTCTGCCATCAGAGCAGGATTTTTCTTAACTGCATCTGAAATTTCAATGTCATCATTTAAAAATAAAAGAAAATCTCCCTTTGCTGCCTTTGCACCAATATTACACATACGTGAAAAGTTAAACTCCATCGGTTCATAAATGTAATGTATCCGATCTGATTGCAGCGGATATTCCTGATTCAGCCGGATTATCATTTCCTCGATGATACCTTTATTTTCTGCGTTGCTTCCGTTATCCACGACGATTATTTCATAATTCTGATATTCGGTCTTGCCGCAGATACTATTAAGACACATTTTCAGTACATCCGGATTATCCTTGGACGGAATTACAATCGAAACCATCGGCTCCCCTTTGGGAATATATGTTACACGGTACTGTCCGATATCCGGAATTAACGTCAATTTACCGACAAGTCCCCTTCGTTCCAGTGCTTCTTCCTTCGCCTTGCGGGTACTTTCCAGGATATACGGCTTTGCTGTCAGGGCATTTGCCGTGGATTCCTTGCGCATCCTCCAGTGATAAAGAATCTTCGCTACATGACCGATCCTGTCTGTCTTTTCCATGACACGAAGCACCAGATCATAATCCTGTGAGCCTTCAAAGCCGACACGTAAGCCACCCAGCTCATCCAGCAGACTCTTGCGGTATACTGCAAGATGACAGGTGTACATGTAAGACATGAATGTTTCCGGCGACCAGTCCGGCTTAAAGAAAGGATCCCGGCGAATCTTACCGTCTTCACTGATTTTATCCTCATCGGAATAGATAAAATCCAGCTCGGGTTCTTCATTCAGCTTTTTTGCAATCTCATATAATGCATTAGGCGCATATAAGTCATCGCAGTCACACAATGCAACAAATTCACCGTTTGCTGCCTGGATTCCATCATTTGTTGCCTTGGAAATATGCCCATTTTCCTTACGATAAATTACCTTAATCTTCTCTTTATTTTCATATTCTGCAAGAACTGTCCGTACAGATTCCTGTGTAGATGCATCATCCACCAGAATGATTTCGAAATTCTCATAGGTCTGATTCCGTACCGATTCAATGCATTCACGCAGCATGTTGTCTGCCACGTTATATACCGGAATCACAACCGAAAATAACGGATTGTACGAAAGTTCCTCTGTATAAGTAAGATTTCTTTCATTTCCTGCAATCCACTTTTTATATATATTACGATTATCCAGTCTTACTTTTATCTTATAAAAAACAATGTCAAGGCCTTCGTTTTTCAATACACGAAGAGCTTTTTTTACTAACATGGACATATCTTTTCCCTTTGCTTTCATTTTTATTACATCTTTTTCAGGAATTTGCGGTAAATCTTCTCCATTGCCATCTTTGGGTTCTTTATTGCCCGCTTACATTTATCTAAGAATTCGCTTTTCCTATGCATCCTGACCCTGCACTCCACCAGATCCCGTCTGTGACTTCCAAGTTCATGATTGAGCCGGTTTACATCCTTCATGATGGATAAAAACCAGGATTCTCCGTTCTGCAAATTTTTCCCAAGATTCGTAACCGTCTTCTCATAATTTCTGGTATAAATGTATTTCCGGTTTTCCCCGTGAACATACTGCTGAAAACCGTCATCCATCCGACGGAATAATTCAAGCTTTCCTGCATCCAGACCGAATTCTTTTAAGAATTCCTGCTCAGAAAAATATTTTTCAATATATGCCCGGTTCTCACTGAAATAATAATAAACTGTACGGTACTGTAAATATTCCACAGGGATTGGGAAATCAAATACCCACTCATAATCCAGGCATACCAGCGTTTTATCTTGCCTTTCCACAAAGTTTCCAAAGGTGCTGTCAATATTGGAAACGGTAAAGGATTTCATCCCCGACAGCAGTTCCTGCGACAAATCCTGATTGCCAAATACTTTTTCAAACTCTTCCGTCATGTAAAAATCAATGTTTGCTGCCGCTTTATAGATTTTATCCACGCTCTCACGGACTGCCGCAAGGAATTTTTCTTTGTTCGAAAGACTGGCATTAACCTTGTTAAGAAGGCTTGTGCCCTCCACATAAGGGAATACCGCCTTACCATCCTCGCACTTTAGGATATCCACGCATACGATATTTCCGTTAATTTTAGAGAAACTTTCCGAAAGTTTTTTGCGGTTTTCTTCCAGATGATATATATGTGCCTCTGCTTCCTTACGGAGTGCCTTTTTTTCTACACGTTTTACACCGTCTGCCCCTGTTACAATCTTTGTTGCAATCTGAAACTGCGGTGCCCTAAGGCGGTTATATTTTGCATATTCCACGGTATTTTTATCCAACCCACCTTCTGCCGTACTGATTACCAGAAATGAATTGGCAAAATCCTGAAAACTTCCGTCTTCACACGCAGAATCATAGAACAGTCTCTCGTCAATCAGTTCATAACGGTCTCTGTCATAGGATACACAGGCATTACGAATGCTTCCAAAGGATGGCAGATGCCTGTCGGAATAAATTTCATCCGGTAATTTGTAATCCGGCATCGGATAATAGAAATCGTTGGCAGCAAAACCTGCTTCAACCAGCATTTTTTCCAGTGTTTTGCGTGAAAAAGTCCGTACTCTGTCCACGTTCACGTAATTTTCCAGACCGTCAAAACATCTGCCTGTATGATCTTCGCTGGCGCCCGCAAAATACTTCAGTCCGTATTTATTCTCGATGGCAATAATCAGCTTCCCGCCCGGTTTTAAAAAGCTCTTTGCCCGTCTTAACATATCCATGAACGGATTTTCACTGTTTATGTAACAGATGGAATATTCAAATACACCGATAAGTGTTACATAGTCAAACTTTTCTTCAATCCGGATATCCTCAAAATTTCCAAGCATGATGGTAAGATTGTCATGCTTTTCGTTACGTGTGGCATTAATCATGGAACGGCGCTTGGAAAGCTCGATTGCCACCACATGGTCCACTTTTTCACAAAACAGTCCGGAAAGAGCACCACAACCGGAACCGATTTCCAGAAGGGAACCCTTCGGATCAAAGTCATACCATTCCAGAATATTTTCACGGATTTTCGATAAATGATAAAGATGTGGCCAGGAATTTCCTTCTATCAGTCCCTGTTCCACGGTATCCATGTCTTTAACGGCTGCAAGGAGTTCTTCCTCCACGTCACCGTCACTATACAAATCCTGTCCGCTGTAATAAGTTAAATTCAGCTTATCTTCAATCATTCCAAACCTCTCTGTCCCTATATCTTTTCTACTGTTACCTTCGAATCAATATCAAAGCTTCCCACCGTATCCTGTTCCGACACGATGGTTAAATTCATTACATCATAAAGTCTGTCATATACCGTAAATTCTCCGTTTTCATACCCTGTACATCCAAAAGACATAAGATAATCCCCGCCCTGAAGCATTGCCTTCTGTGTAAAGGTTACCACGTAAGTCTCGCCTTTTTTCGCCAGTGGAAAATCCACTTTTTCAAACATGCTGTTGGTTCCCGTTACTTCGGCGCCACGGGCATTTTTAATGGTAAATGCAAAAATAGGATATTCTATGTCCTCCAGGAATTCCACTTTTATCTTAATCCGGAAGGTATTCTTTTTTAATATCATTCCGGTAAGCTGGTCCTTCTCATCAAAAAGTCCAAAGTCTGTGATATGTGCCTTGCCGCTTCCGTAAAGCACATTTTCTTCATTCACGGACATCTGCGACATCCAGCTTCCTTCCTTTACCGAAAGCTTCTTGTCCGTTTCCTCCTCATTCTCATCATATTGATTTACAAGGATTTTTTTGTAAATGTCCACCATTTCCTTGGGATTGCCTTCTTTAACCACTTTTCCGTGATTTAAGACAACCACCTTGTCGCAGTATTTTACCACACTGCTCATGTCGTGGGTTACCAGAAGAACCGTGGTTCCGTTCCTCTTGATTTCATCCATTTTCTTAAAGCACTTGGACTGGAAATAAATATCACCGACACTTAACGCCTCGTCTACGATGAGAATATCGGGTTCCACATTTATTGCCATTGCAAAAGCAAGTCTTGCAAACATACCGCTGGAATAGGTCTTTACCGGCTGGTTAATGTATTCACCGATTCCCGCAAACTCTACAATCTTCGGAACTTTTTCTTCCATCTGCTCCTTTGTGTAACCCATAAGAGTGCCGTTAAAATAGATATTTTCCATCCCAGTGTACTCATAATTAAAACCTGCCCCAAGCTCAAGAAGTGCTGAAATCTTGCCGTTTACTTCAATCTGTCCCGCACTCGGAGTCAGCACACCGGTAATCAGCTTTAACAGCGTTGATTTCCCAGCACCGTTGGTTCCAATCAGACCCACCGTCTCACCTTTTTTTACCTCAAAGCTCACATCTGAAAGGGCATAATACTCCTGATAGGACTTTTTACCCGAAAGATGCAGTGCATCCTTTAAGCGGTCTGCCCTGCCGCGGTATAATTTATACATTTTTGAAATATGCTCTACACTAATTGCAAGTTCGCTCATTTTTCTTCTCTTTCCATCTCTATTCTAAATGACATCGGCAAAATGCGGTTTCAGCCTTGTAAACAGACTCGTCCCAAAGACAAATAAAAGCAGGGTGACAATCCAGAAATAAATTGTCATTCCCGGTTTTTCCCAGAACCATACATGGTGAATCATGGCATCACGATAACCGTTTACAATATAATACATGGGATTCAGCCGGATAATCCGTGCTATTACCGGATGATCCACAAGCATTGCCGCATCCTGCCACATAATCGGTGTAATCCAGATAAACACCTGAAGGAAAATATTTACCACCTGTGTCAAATCCTTAAAGAATACAACAATGGCACTGGTCATGAATACACATGCCGCCGACAATACCCACAATGCCATCATGTAATATGGTATCTGTAACATGTAAATACTCGGAAAATGTCCGGTACATGCAAAAATAATAATCATTAATAGTACGAAAAACAGATGGATTACGGTTGCTGTCACGATTTTCATGACCGGAAGAATACTGATGTTAAATACAATCTTCTTTACGAGGTAGGTATATTCAATCAGCACATTGGTTCCGCTTGTCATGATTTCGGAAAATAAAAACCAGGGAACAATTCCCGCAATCAGCCAGAGTACAAATGGATAACCATCCACATCATTGGCTGCGCCGCGCATTCCCACGGTAAATACAAACCAGTATACAAAAATGGTTACAATGGGACTTACGAATGCCCAGAGTATGCCAAAATAGGAACCTGCAAATTTCTTCTTGAAATCATTCTTCGCAAGTTCCTTAATAAGCCCTACATTGCCTGTGATATCCTGCACCATGCTGATGGCTGCAAGCTTTTTTTCTTTCTTTTCGGCACTAATAATCATTCCATGTTCTCCAGCTTCATATAGTCCTTAATTCCGCCCCATTTTTCATCTTTTTCAGAAAGCGTAAGCTCCATTCCTTCCGGTATCGGCCATTCCACTCCGATATCCGGATCATTCCAGAGCAATCCTCCCTCGTCATTTGGATGATAGAAATCCGAGCATTTATAAGCAAATTCTGCGGTATCGGATAATACCACAAATCCATGGGCAAAATTCTTCGGAATGAAAAACTGTTTCTTATTCTCGTCAGAAAGCACCACGCCAAACCACTTTCCAAATGTAGACGAACCTTTCCGCATGTCAACTGCCACATCAAATACTTCACCGCTTACCACACGTACCAGCTTATCCTGTGGATAATTTATCTGGAAATGCAGACCACGGAGAACACCTTTTTTCGACATGGACTGGTTATCCTGTACGAACTGTACATCAATTCCGGCTTCCTTAAAATCATTGTAATTATAAGTTTCCATGAAGTAACCACGTTCATCTCCAAAAACAGTCGGTTCAATAACCTTCAGTCCTTCAATCTCACACGTTGTAACCGTTATCTTACCCATTTTCTCATCCTCTTCCCCAACTCTTAGCGATTCTTATACATTTCTTCATAATATTTCTGGTAATCACCGCTTGTTGCATTCTTCATCCACTGCTCATTTTCAAAATACCACCGGATTGTCTTACGGATGCCTTCCTTAAACATGGTCTCCGGCTCCCATCCGATTTCAGCCTTAATCTTGTCCGGTGCGATGGCATATCTTCTGTCATGACCCTTACTGTCTGACACATAATTAATCAAGACACTGCTGACATTTGCCTTTATCGGGTCTCCATCCGGAAGCATTTCCTGTAAGGTGTCCAGAATGATATTTAAAATCTCGATGTTCTGCTTTTCATTATGTCCACCGATATTGTAGGTTTCAAAAAGCCTGCCCTGCTCCTGTACCATGTCAATCGCCTTGGCATGATCCTCCACATAAAGCCAGTCTCTCACATTCTTACCATCGCCGTATACCGGAAGTTTCTTCCCCTGTAATGCATTGTTAATCATCAACGGTATGAATTTCTCCGGGAACTGGTAAGGCCCATAATTATTACTGCAATTGGTAATGTTGGCAGGAAATTTATAAGTATCCATGTATGCCTTAACCAGCATATCGGATGACGCCTTGCTTGCAGAATACGGACTATGCGGATCATATGGAGTTGTCTCATAGAAGAAAGCATTCTCATCCTCCGGAAGAGAACCATATACCTCATCTGTCGAGACATGCAAAAACTTCTTATCCTTCCTGTAACTTCCATCCGGAAGTTCCCAGGCTGCACGTGCGCAGTTTAACATGACTGCCGTTCCAAGTACATTGGTTCGTACAAATACTTCCGGTTCGGCAATACTTCTGTCCACATGACTTTCTGCCGCAAAATGTACCACCCTGTCAATGTCATTTTCTGCAAAAATCTGACAGATAGCTACCTTATCACAGATATATGACTTTATAAATGTATAATTATCACGGTTCTCTACATCCTTAAGATTTTCAAGATTTCCCGCATAGGTTAATGCATCCACATTAATGATACGAATATCGTTATCATATTTCTTAAACATGTAGTGAATGTAATTGGAGCCGATGAATCCGGCACCACCTGTTACTAAATATGTTCTCATGTGTTATTCTCCTGACTGTTTTTATAATTCTTTTATATTAAATTCCACAAATATCACTATACCTGTTACTTCTTTATTCTCATTCCTTTTACTTGAAAGCAAGCCCTGACTGCATATACTCCCGGAACGCATCCTTCCAGTCTGCCATTGCATAATCCGTTGTGAGCCGTAACATATAGTTATCAAGTACGGAATATGCCGGTCTTTTTGCCGGAGTCGGATATTCTGCTGTTGTGATGTAGTTTACTTTTACATCCATTCCCGCTTCCTTAAAAATCTCCGTGGCAAATTCTGCCCAGGAACAGCTTCCTTCGCAGGTGCCATGGAATACGCCATAATTCTCTGTCGGTTCCAGTACGTGAATCATTCTTGCAAGCTCCAATGCGCTGGTGGGTGTTCCGTACTGGTCACTTACCACGCTTACCTCACCACGTTCATTTCCAAGCTTTAACATTGTTTTCACAAAATTATTGCCGTCCCCATAAAGCCACGCCGTTCTTATAATAAAATATTTTTCCCCAAATTCTTTTACAAACTGTTCGCCTGCAAGCTTGGTCTTACCATAAGCTCCACAGGGACTGGTCGCATCAAATTCCGTATATGGTCTGTCACCTTCCCCGTCAAAGACATAATCCGTGGAAACATGCACAAGCTTAGCTCCGGTCTTCTTTGCTGCAATAGCAAGATTCCTCGGTCCGATGGCATTAATCTTATACGCATTATCCCAGTCGGATTCACATTTATTTACATTGGTGTGTGCGGCACAGTTAATGATAACATCCGGTTTTTCCTGAGTAATCAGCCTTAATACGTCATCAATGCTGGTAATATCAAGATTTGATACATCGGTATTAATCAGTGTTACCGCATTGGCATCAGAAGGACTAAGTGCACTTTCTTTCGCATATACCTGATTAATTGCCCTGCCAAGCTGTCCGTTACAGCCTGTTACTAATATTTTCTTCATCCCGTTATATTAATCTCCTGATTTCATTCTGCTATTATTCACAATTGCATAGTTCTTTAATATACATGCATTTCACAGTCCATTGGCTACATCAACAAGGTATTCACCGTATTCGGTTTTCATCAATGGTTTCGCAAGTTCCAGAAGCTGTTCCCTGCTTATATATCCTCTCCTGTATGCAATCTCCTCAATACAGGAAATATAAAGTCCCTGTCTTTTCTGGAATGCCGATACAAAATCTGCCGCTGCCAGAAGCATGTCATGATTACCGGTATCCAACCACGCAAAACCTCTTCCCAGTGTTTCCACCTGCAATGTTCCCCGTTTTAAATACTCATTATTAACGGACGTAATCTCTATTTCTCCACGTGCGGAAGGTTTTACGTTTTTTGCAATCTCCACTACGTCATTATCATAAAAATATAACCCTGGTACTGCGTAATTAGACTTTGGGTTCGCAGGTTTTTCTTCTATGGAAAGAGCCTTACCGTTTTCATCGAATTCCACCACACCATATTCTCTCGGGTCTTTCACATAATAACCAAATATGGTTGCTCCGCTTTCTCTTGCCGCTGCACGCATAAGAACCTTGGAGAAGCTCTGTCCATAAAAAATATTATCCCCAAGTACCAGTGCAACGCTGTCTTTTCCAATAAATTCTTCACCAATGATAAATGCATCTGCCAGTCCTCTCGGAGATTCCTGAATTGCATATTCAAAGCGCATGCCCAGCTGGCTCCCGTCTCCCAGCAGTTCTTTAAACACAGAAAGATCTCTTGGCGTGGATATGATTAATACCTCACGGATTCCTGCCAGCATCAGTGTTGATAACGGATAATAAATCATCGGTTTATCATAAACCGGCATAATCTGCTTGGAAATTGCTTTTGTCAACGGATAAAGTCTGGTTCCCGAACCACCTGCCAATATTATTCCCTTCATTTTGTCCTCCTGTCTCTCTTTTATAGAATTCCACGTTTTTCATCATATATGACACAATTCACCAATGCATAAAACATAATCTGCATAATTATAAATAATTATACTACTTGTATAAGGAAAACTCAAGAAAAACGAAAAAGGTCTCCCACACAGCTATTACCATATGGGAGACCTTCCATGCCATTTAAAAAATATGGAATTCTATTTCTTTTTCTTCTTTAAAATTACAGCTGCAGCTGCGGCAACTATTGCCACTACACCTACACCAATCGGGACAGCCGGATTTACACCGCCTTCTGCGGCATCCTTATTACCGGATGTTTCTTTTACAGAAGCCTCTGCGGACACTGCCGTTGTAATCTGCGGCTGAACAGAAACTGCTTCCTCACCGCTTGTCACGATTGTCGCACCGGTTCCCTTTGGTGCATCTGCCGTAAGCACCAGTAAACCATGCATGTCAATGGTACCATCATCTTTTCTTGTCGGAGCAACCGATACATCCGTATTTTCAAACCATGCCGTTGTCGCCTTAACACCCATTGTATTATAGGAGGCAGCTCCGTCAAAAAGATAGTTATTCTCACTTCTTAAGGAATAAATAACACCATTATTGGAACCAAGTTCTGCCGTCGTGGTTGTATTGTCACTTACAGATAACATGCCTTCAAGTACCCAGGCTTTTGGATTGGTATTCTTGGTATAAAGGCTTACATTATACGCTTTTCCGTTTAACGAATTGTTGTATGCTGTACAGTTAATTATCTCACAATCCGGTCCCGAGTTACTGGTAATACCCTTGGCATAATTGCCAAATGATACACAGTTTATCAGCTTGTGTGCGCCAAACATATTCTCACCGCCAAGCTTAAATCCATTACCCTCACCAAACTTTGTATCTGAGCTTGTCGGATCATCGGTTGTAAGGAAACCATTATTATATGCAACACAATTTTCAATGGTTACAGCACCAATCGGTCCGGTTGTGGACTTCGCATATAGATCCCATCCATCATCAATATTATTATGGGAAATACAGCCATAGAATTTGTTACCTTCACCACAGGTAAGCTTTGCTGCAAATCCGTCTGCATCATTTCTTCCTTCATCACAACAATCATATGCTTCACAGTTCTTGATTAAGTTGTTGGTCGGCCACATCATGGAATCATTCGGTTCTCCTGCAAAACGGCTAACCTGAAAACCGGAATTACCCACATTATGAACCACGCACATTTCAACAATATTATTATTTCCGCATATGCTAATACCCTTTGCCGGTCCATTCGTTACTTCAAGACCATATACATGCCAGTAGCTTCCCACAATAGAAAGGATGGAAACCGAGCTGGTCAGAACTGCACCGTCGATAATAGCTTTTCCGGTATTCTCTGCCATTAACGTAATCGGTTTTTCTTCTGTACCATTTACACTTCTTCCGATTACAAGGTCTGCATTCGGCTTATATGTTCCATCCTTCATAACAATAATCTGACCAGGCTGTGCATAATTTAATGCTGTCTGCAAATCCAGCGGTGCTTCCTGTGTTCCCTTGCCTTCTGCCGTTCCATCAGGTGCCACATAAATCGTTTCGCCTTCCTTGCCAATCTGTTTCATTACTGTACTTAATGTTCCACTTACCGAATTATAAGATGTAAGATTCTCAACAGAAGAATCCGGTGTAAACTTATATGGGAAAGAATTAGAACCTGCTGTCAATTCAACAGGAATCTTTACCACCTTATCTGCTTCCATGGCAATTGTCTGACCTGCTGCCTCAAGACTTCCTGCCACATTTGCAGATGCAATGAATTCATATGCCGTGGTACCGGCTGTATTGCTGGAATATACCTTAAATACCGGCTCTGTCAGTATAATACTTTCGCCGCCTGCCGTACCTTCCGTCTTTTCAAATTGGATATTGGAAATTTCCACGCCCACTTTACGTGCCGCCATAACACCTACACAGATTGAACCATCCTCCTGTGCCATAATGCTTGTCGTACCGTCAAATGTAATGGATTCTGCGGCACCTTCCATGGAAGCCACATATCCTTCATTGGTCTTTTCCAATGTATATGTAACCACATCTCCCACAACAACATCATCCCCTGTATTCATCACAGAGAAAATATTGGTATTGTTAAAGTTTCTTGTTGCGCCAACATTATTTAATGCATCATACGCCGTATATCCGGTAATTATTCTTGCTCCATTTGCATGATAATATCCACCATACATTTTAAACTGTCCTACGGATACCGAATTAAAATACTTCGTATCCTTGGATCCAATACCTGCAATATCCGTTGCATAAATACCATATCCGGTCTGATTATCCGGACCGTCATCCGTATTTGTTACCGTAAATGTTGCCGTGAGTTTAAAGTTCTCTGTATTAGGATCAACCTTGGTAAAGTAATAGAAGAATCCATCTTCACTATCTGCAATCTTACCATTGGTTGCAGAAGCAATACCCACAGTTCCTTCCGTATTCGTCACATCTTCGACTTCCGTAAGTTCTGCGCTGCTCTTTACTTCATATTTCGTTCCGTTAACAGTCATCTCTCCTGCCGTTGCAGAACCGATTGCCGCAACATACCACTGCTGCTTCGGATCTCCCACAGTAACAGATTTTACAGATTCTGATGTCTTACCATCCTTGGTTGCAGATACCTTTACTTCATATGTCTTTCCCTCTTCCAGGTCTTTTAATGTATAATTACCATCGGTAAGATTTGAATCTACTACCGTATAATCTGCATCCCCCTGTTTTTTATAGGAAAGTTCAAACTTTTCTGCTTCAATATTATTCCAGTCTACATAAACTGCTCCATCACCAAGGTTATTTAACCATGTAATTTCCGGGCTGACTAACGGAAGCTTATAATCCTTTATCAGCTTTAACAAGCTTTCCTTATCCGGACATCCCGTTCTGTATGCAACAACCTTAAACTTGAAATCTCCTTCTGTAATCGGTGCCAATGTATATACACCGGATTCCTGAACAGACACGCTTGTTACTTCAAATCCATCCTGATACATGAAAAGTCTTGCGCTGTCCGCACCTTCTGTACCAATTACCATGGATACATCCACATCGATAGTTCCTGCTTCATTAATGGTTACACTGTTAATTACAGGATCATCCACAGAATCCCATGCCGGTCTCTGAACAGGTGCTTCGCCTTTTCCTTCGAATTCACCCTTTATGTAGTAAATATTAATTGCCGCATTTACCTTGAAGCAATACATTCCGGCCTCGCTGACCACAAATTCAAATGGTGGGATTGCGCCATTATCAGCCGCCTTAACCGGAGCCTTATGTTCCTGTCCCTCAACCATGAGACCGGTATCAGCATTATATAACGCCAGTTTTCTACTGGAATCACCACTATTAGCACTCATCATGTATACCTGAATCTTACCCGGTCCCGGTGCATAGAATGTAATCTTTCTTTCCGTGTCCGTTGATTCTCCGTTGGATTTCAATCGCTTCGTGAAAGAAAGAGAACCATCCTCCGTACACTTATTATTGGCATCAACCGTATATCGTCTTTCCGTTGATGCACTGATGGTAAAGTCCCCTACCACCATCTCTGATGTAATGTCTCCATCCGGAAGCGTGCTGGCATTGAATTCAATAATTGTCTTTTCATCGCTTTCTGCCGCATAAGCTATTGCACCGCCGCCCAAGAATTCCACTGGCAGTATCCCTGCCACCAGAAGTAATGCCAGTGTCACTGCCATTACCCGTTTTAATAATTGTCTTTTCATGTTACCCCCCTTAAAATAAAATGAAAATCTGTTAATAGTCTATCACGTAGAGTGTATTTTTTCAAGTGCGGCTGTTTAGTAAAATTGCATATATTTCGGTTGTTTTTATGTGCAATTTTGCATCTTTTATCTAGTGTAAAAAGGGGGGGTGTCGCTTTAACCAGTAATCAAATTCGTGAAACGCCCCTTTTGAGTGTAAATTTTCCTATGCCAATATTGTTCTTTAAAATGCTGGTGGTGGCATAGGAAAATGCATTTTTTCTAATTTTCCTATGCCAGTTTCATTCTCTGAAATGCCGGTGCTGGCATAGGAAAATGTATTTTTTCTAATTCCTATGCCAATATCATTCTCTGAAATGCCGGTGATGGCATAGGAAAATGTATTTTTTCGAATTCCTATGCCAGTTTCATTCTCTGAAATGCTGGGGGTGGCATAGGAAAATGTATTTTTTCTAATTCCTATGCCTGATTTGCTCTGAATGGCATTGTTTC
>JAQXXN010000194.1 GCA_029226085.1 Thermoflexaceae bacterium | reverse complement strand
CGGTATGTTTGTGAAGAATTGTAGGCTTTTCTTACACAATACCCCAATACCCAGAGACAATCCGTCACTTACTCCACACCCCCATTTATCTCACTAATTCAATTCCTTCTTAAACTTAGCCACATATTCCTTCGCCACATTCGCATCAAAATCATTGGCATCCATCAGCTTTATGAACGCAGACCCCACAATGGCGCCGTCAATAATATCCCGAAGCGGTTCCACATCTGCTGCACTGCGGATTCCAAATCCCATCATGACCGGAATTTTTGATACGGCTTTTACCTCGGACAAGTAATTGCGGATATCCTTATGGAAGTTAGCACCTTTTCCGGTAACGCCCATCTGGGATACACAGTACACAAAGCCTCTTGCATTTTCAAGAATCATCGGAACTCTCTGTTTGGAAACCGGAGATACCAGCTGGATTTGGATTAGAGCATCCTGACCATCCAGATATTGTCTGATTTCACCCTGTTCCTCAAAAGGAAGATCCGGAACAATCAGTCCGTCCACACCTGTATCAATACATTTTTCCACAAATTCCTTTACACCGTAATGCAGGATGGTATTGTAATACATCATGAATACAATCGGCACCTGACTGGTCTTACGAAGCTCTGTCATTGCTTCAAATACCATTTTAAGATTGGTTCCGTTTTGGATGGAACGATAGGAGGCATCCTGAATAACAGGGCCGTCTGCTACCGGGTCCGAAAACGGAATTCCCAGTTCAATGACGTCAATTCCTGCTTCTTCCTGTGCCTTTACCAGCTCAATGGTCTTTTCAATGGATGGAAGACCTGCTGTCACGTAAGTAATTAATGCTTTTTTATTTTCCTTCTTTAACTGTGAAAGTCTTTCTTCAATACGGTTCATTATTTGTTGGTCTCCTCTCCGTTTAAGTATTTCTGGACGGTATGCACATCCTTGTCACCACGGCCGGATAAGCATACCACGATAATATCATCCTTTTTCATGTCTTTTGCAATCTTAAAGCAGTGTGCCAGTGCATGAGCGCTTTCAATGGCAGGAATGATTCCTTCCAGCTTACACAGTTCAAGCAGCGCTTCCATGGCCTCACTGTCCGTAACCGATACATATTCTGCTCTTCCCGAATCACGAAGATAAGCATGTTCCGGTCCTACACCCGGATAATCAAGTCCTGCCGAAATGGAATGGGCAAGCTCAATATTGCCGTCATCATCCTGTAACAGATAGGAACGCATTCCGTGGAGCACACCCGGCTTTCCAAGTGCCATTGCGGATGCATGCTTTCCGGTCTCAATACCAAGTCCTCCGGCTTCCACACCGATTAACTTAACATCCTTTTCCTCGATAAAATCCGCAAACATTCCAATGGAGTTGGAACCGCCGCCCACACATGCCATGACAACATCCGGAAGCCTTCCTTCTTTTTCAAGAATCTGCTTTTTGGATTCCACGCTGATAATCTTCTGGAATTCCTTTACCATCTTCGGATATGGATGCGGTCCTACTGCCGAACCGATTATGTAAAAGGTATCTTCTGCTTTCTCCGCCCATGTACGAATTGCTTCATTGGTTGCATCCTTTAAGGTGGAGCTTCCCGTTGTGACACTCTGAACCTTTGCTCCCAGCATTTCCATGCGGAATACATTTAATGCCTGCCTCTCGATATCCTCTGCTCCCATGAAAACGGTACATTCCATGTTAAAAAGTGCTGCTCCCGTTGCCGTTGCCACACCGTGCTGTCCGGCACCGGTCTCTGCAATGACCTTTGTCTTACCCATTCTCTTTGCCAGAAGAATCTGACCGATTACGTTATTAATCTTATGGGCACCGGTATGGTTTAAGTCCTCTCTCTTTAAGTAAATCTTAGGCCCGTATTTTTCCGAAAGACGCTCGGCAAAATAAAGCGGAGTCTCACGTCCCACATATTCCTTCAGATAATAATTATACTCCTTTATAAATTCAGGGTCTCTTATTGCCTCGTCAAATGCCTTTTCAAGCTCTGCCAGGGTATTCATAAGTGATTCGGACACATACTGTCCGCCAAATTCTCCATAATAACTCTTCTTCATTTTGTCCTCCTGTCCGACATATGATTCTCATATTCTCTTACTGCCGTTACAAATCTCTTTATTTTTTCCGGGTCTTTGCCGCGAAATTCACCTTTATATTCCACGCCGGAGCTTACATCCACTATATCCGGTCCTGCTTCCTTCATGGCAGTACAGATATTTTCTCCGGTAAGTCCTCCTGCCAGCATCAGCTTCTTATCTCTTCTTTCAAAATTCCTTAACATGGACCAGTCAAAGGTCTGGCCGTTTCCGGGAATTTTCCCATCGAAAACCACACCGTAAATCTTTGGTTCCTTTAACACATCTTCGGTCTCAACCTGATTTTCAATGTTATAGGCTCTCAAGATGGGAATTCTGGCTTTAAGAAGCACTTCTTCTTTCAGTTCACCGTGAATCTGGATAAAATCAAAGTTCATCCGCTCAATGGCTTCCAATTGTTCAACAGTCGGTGAAACCGTTACCGCAACCGTCTTAATCTTGGGATTGAGTGCATGAAGGCGTTCCTTAATGGGAAGAACGCTGTGTGGATACACATTCCTTTTACTTTTGGGATAATACATGACAAATCCTGCCAAATCCACACCTGCCTCACTAAGATAATCCGCTTCCTCAACTCTTGTCAGCCCGCATATTTTAATTTCCGGCATCATACACCTTCTTCCAGTGTCCGGCAAGCTCTCCCGGATTTCGGGATTCCATGAAAGCTCTTCCGATAAGGAGCGCATCCACATTGCTTTCTTTTAGCAGTTCAATGTGGGAATCTTCTATGACGCCGCTTTCCGATACCAGAACTTTTCCTTTTGGAACCATTTGGGAAAGTTTTGTTGTGGTTGATAATTCTATCTCAAATGTCTTCAGGTTCCGGTTATTGATGCCAATGATTTTGACATCCAGATCCAGCATCCGCTTCATTTCCGTCTCATCATGAACCTCACAGAGAACATCCAGTCCAAGGGAATATGCCAGATTATAAAGTTTTTTAAACTGTTCATCATCCAGAATGGCGGCAATGAGAAGAATGGCATCTGCTCCGATTACCTTAGCTTCATATACCTGATACTCCTCAATGATAAAATCCTTTCTGATAATCGGAAGATTCGAAATACCACGCACTTTTTTCAGATAATCCACACCGCCATGGAAATAATCCTGTTCCGTAAGAACCGAAATGGCGTCCACCGAATGATTATACTGATCAATGCGGTCCGTAAGCTCCAGCTTATTATCAATGACCCCCATGCTCGGTGATGCTTTCTTAAATTCCCCGATAATGGAAAGTCCTTCTTTTGCCAGTGCATCATAAAAGCTTATGGTTTTTCTCTGGGACGCAAGTGCCAGCTCCTTCATTTTCTCTTCACTGACAAGCGCCTTATGCTCCGGCAGTCTTTTTTTCTTTGCTTCAACGATTTCTTCTAATATCATGTCCGGTCAGATCCTTCCGTTAATAAAATTTTCTATCAGCCTTTTGCCGTGCTCCGTGTAAATGGATTCCGGATGAAACTGGAGTCCCACCACCGGATAATCCCTATGCTTTACTGCCATGATTTCCCCGTCGTCGGTTCTTGCAAGCACCAAAAGACAGTCCGGAAGGGTATCTTCCATAATTGCAAGAGAATGATATCTTGCCACCTTCATCGGTGAATCTATTCCTGCAAAAATACTGCTGCCATCATGGGTGATTTCGGACTGCTTTCCGTGAAACAGCTTCTTTGCATAACTTACCGTTGCTCCAAACGCCACTCCGATGCTCTGGTGTCCCAGACAGATTCCAAGAATAGGAATTTTTCCTGCAAAATACCGGATTGCCTCTACACAGATACCGGCTTCCATGGGACTTTTCGGTCCCGGTGAAATCACGATTCTTTCCGGATTCATTTTTTCAATCTCCGGAATCGTAATCTTATCATTTCTTACAACCTGAATGTCACTGTTAAAAGTACCAATGTACTGATACAAATTGTAAGTAAAGGAATCATAATTATCAATAATCAGTATCATTATAATTCTTCCTCCTTTACTAATGTCTTTGCCAGTGCCATAACCTTATTACAGCATTCCATGTATTCGTTTTCCGGCACGGAATCCGCAACAATGCCTGCTCCGGCCTGAAGATAAACCTTATTGCCTTTTTTAATCATGGTTCGAATGGTAATGCAAAAATCCATGTTACCGTTAAAATCCACATATCCCGTTGCGCCGCCATACAAACCTCTTCTTACAGTTTCCAGCTCGTCAATGATTTCCATTGCCCGAATCTTTGGCGCACCGCTTAAGGTTCCTGCCGGAAGGAAGGATGCAACCAGGTCAAACGGATGATATTCTCCTTTTTTCTTACCTTCCACCAGGGAAACAATATGCATCACGTGGGAATATCTCTGAATATCCATGAACTGGGAAACCTTTACCGTTCCGAATTCTGCTATTCTTCCCATGTCATTTCTTGCAAGGTCCACAAGCATTACATGCTCTGCCCGTTCCTTTTCATCTGCCAGAAGCTCTGCCTCCAGCGCCTTGTCTTCCTCCGGTGTCACACCCCTCTTTCTGGTTCCTGCAATAGGACAGGTCATTACCTTGCCTTCCTTCTGCTTTACCACCATTTCCGGTGAACTTCCGATTACCTCAAAATCCCCGAAATTAAAATAATAAAGATATGGTGAAGGATTTAATTCCCTTAACTCCTTATATAGTGCAAATCCATCCTGCCTGGTTTCCACCGTCCATCTCTGTGATAAGACGGTCTGGAAAATATGTCCCTCGCGGATATACTCTTTTATCTTTTCTACCTTTTCTCCATACTCGTTAATGGTATCCGATTTTTTTATAATCTTTCCGTCTCTTTCAATACCTGTCTGAACCGGCTTGATGTTCTTTAAGACATTTTCAATTATTTCCGTTGCTTCATCAACCGCTGCTTTCCGTCCGGCTTCACTGTCTTCACCCAGTACTACGCCTGTCAGTGTTTCTGCCACATGGTCAATTACGATAAATTTTTCTGCCAGCATGAACTGTACCGTTTCAATGCCGATTTCCTCCGGGTTATCATCCGGCAGTTCTTCCGAATATCTTACAAAATCATATCCAAGGCAGCCCACCAGCCCGCCTGTGAATGCAAGCTCGCCGTCTTCCTTTGTCACCGAAAACTCACTGTAATATTCCTTTAAAAGTTCCAGCGGATTTCCCTCCAGCACCCGTGTCTTTCTATCTTTTCCGGTAATGATTAGGGAATTTCCCTTTGACTGAATAATTTCTTCCGGTTCCACACCCATAATGGTGTAGCGGTCGTGGTTCTTATCATAGCTTTCCAGAAGAAATCCGATTTTCTTGCTGCCAAGTGCCTCAAAGACTGCAACGGAGGTTTCGTTTACGATGCTTACTGTCTTTTTGTAGGCTTTTAGGACTTTTTTCATGTTTCCTGCTCCTTTCCGTGATTGAAGGGATTTTGCAATCCTGAGTATGAGGGGGAATGACAGAGAATTTTCTTAAATAAAAAAGTCCCTGACTATTCCAAGTCAGGGACGAATATTATCGTGGTGCCACCCTTATTTACAGGCATATGAACTATAAACTGCCTGCCTCATTCCGATACGGAGTCATCCTTTGTGATATGTCCGGATATTTCCGAAAAATCAGGATTCTCGATATCTTTCCCCTGTAACGTGAGGTCACGTCGCCGGCTAATTGTCTGTGACTTTCGCTTGCGCATCTCCCAAACCCATTCCTTCAAACTCTCCATGCCGGAATCTCAGCTTACCCGGCTCTCTGTGATGTACCTTTTTGAAGTACTATTTTGTTCATCGATTTTGATTAGGTTTATGATAGCACTTGTAAGTTCATCTGTCAAATTATTTTTCTACATTTCTTCCCTAATAAGCTTATCTCACTACCCTCGCCACAAGATACAATACAAGCAAATGTGCCGGATAAAACACATAAAACAAATACTTCATCCCAATGCCCCTCTTTCCATTATACAGCATCAGCGGCAGGGTGCTTACCGCAGAATACCTCTGAATTCCCGTTGCACAAAAAATCTGTACCGCCGCAGACAGCAGATGCTTTTCAAAGAATCTGTCATGAAGCACTTCATACACATATACCAGCATTACACCGAAACATCCGTAATCCGTATTCAGCAGTTCTGCTGCCAGTGCAATGAGGATAATGACAAGATAACCTGCGATTTTCTGAAAAGGCATAAAAAATGAACTCAAATCCCGGCTTTCAATCCAGTCTTTAAGCCATAATGCCAATAATGCCAGCAAAAATGTCACAAGAACATTCTGGGCATACAAAGTCAGTCCTCCAAAAAAAGCATAATCAAAAACCGGCTCCGTAATGATGGCGAAAAATGCCATCCTTCCAATATATTTCAAACGGTTTCTGGTATGCACATATCCCTCCGCCACAAAAAAAGCAAATATCGGGAAGGAAATCCTGCCCGGTATCCGTATCCACATTTCCGTTGGATAAAAGATTGCCCCTATATGGTCTATTACCATGAATACCATTGCAATAATCTTTAATACAGATGCATCCAGGCATTGAAGTTTTTTCAGTTTTTCCATATCTATTTTCCTTCTTTTCTGCCAATCAGCACTACAATGGAACGCTCCTTTACATCCACACAACGTTCTTCATTAATGGCTGCCTCATCCGTCTGATTTGCTTTTGATTCTGTCTCCGAAGGAGAACTGGTTAATACGATTTCCCATGCATATCCTTCCGGAAGAGTAGGCAATGCCAGATGATGCTTCTCCCAGTGAAGATTATATGCCACATAGATAAAATCATCTTCTACACCTTCTGCATTTACGGCATACTTTCCGCAATACATGATTCCGAAGTGGCGGTTATAATTTTCAAAACTGGCAAACCATGCATTATCACTGTGATAGGAAATATCCGGATATCCCAAGGAGCGGTAATCCATGTCTCGAAGCGGCTGTGCCATGTGAAGAATCGGATGTTTTTTACGGAATGCAATGAGTTCTTTGGTAAAATCAAATAATTCACGGTTGCTTTCAAGATTTTTCCAGTTCAGCCATGAAATCTCATTATCCTGACAATACGGATTATTGTTGCCGGACTGAGAATTACCAAATTCATCACCGGCATAAATAAGTGGTGTTCCCTGACTTAGTAAAACCATCATCAGCGCATTCTTTATCTGCTTCTTTCGAAGCTCCACAATCTTTTTCTTTCTGCATTTTCCTTCCACACCGCAGTTCCAGCTGTTATTAAAATTCTCACCATCCCTGTTATTCTCACCATTAGTTTCGTTATGCTTACGGTCATAGCTTACCAGATCCATCAGCGTAAAACCGTTATTATTGGCGATATAATTTATCACTGCCGTATTGGTGTCATTCATTTTAACCCGTGACACAAATTCATTCAGCTGGTTCTCGTCCCCTTTTAAGAGCTTCCTTGCACAATCCATGAATCCCTGATTATAGTTGGCAAGATTTTTATAAGAACGTGCACCCGCCATGCCGTTCCAGTAGGCCGTGAACATCTTTACCCTGGACAGAAGAGGATCATTTGCCACTGCCTCCAGGGCTGCATTGCTGCAATTCAGATGAATTCCGTCAACATGATATTCCACAACCCAGTAACGCACACAGTCTCTTATCATGTTAATTCCTGCATCATACGGAAAATACATTTCCACGATAACTTCTATCTTTTCCCGGTGCAATGCTTTAACCATTTCCTTGAACTCAACAGTATAATCCTCATTCAGCCGGCTCTTTGCGGCATAGGATGCTTTCGGAGCAAAATACATGCCCTTTCCGTACCCCCAATAATTTACTTTTTCGTTAAACTGCGGGTGATACAGACTGTTTTTGTCATTCTCTGTCCACTTCTGTACCTCTTCAAATTCAAAAACCGGCATAAGCTCTATCGCTGTTATTCCAAGTTCCTTAAAATACGGTATCTTTTCAATGATACCGGCATACGTCCCCTTATTCTTTACCCTGGAGCTTGAATGTCTGCTAAATCCCCTTACATGAAGCTTGTACATAATCGTTTCGGAATAGGGCGTATGAGGTGGATAATCCCCTTCCCAGTCAAATACAGTCTGGCTGACCTTGGAACGATAATTTCTTTCTCTTATGGACCGGCCAAATTCATATACATCACAAACCTGCTTTGCGTATGGATCCAGTACCGTCTTTTCCCCAATGGAATAATTATATTCCAGCTTTGAAAAATCCACTCCCGATACCTTGACTGCAAATACATCCCCGAATTTGTACCGTTCATCCAGTTCAATGGCATATAAAGGCTCCTCTTCCCCCTTGTTGTATAGGTTCAGGATGATTTTCTCCCTTTGGGATACAACCGCAAAATTGTAGCCTTCTTCTAATTTATTTACACCCAGTATCATGGGATTACCGATTACTGTTCCAATCTGCTTACTCATCAAGTCGTCCTCCAGCTGTCAAACTATCATTTGACCTTATATTAATATTTAATATGCTTTTACCTTCGTCCAAAGATCTGCAAAATATTTCTTGGTTTCCGGCTCCTGATAACGGAAAACTTCATTTTTCTCATATCCGGTATCTACCACATAAGCACAGATTCCTGCATATGTTCCGGTTTTCATTTCTTCAAATGCACTCTTAACCGGTGAAGAATAGCCAACCTCTTCCGTATTGGCAAGCGCATTTTCTTCGTCCAGCATAAAATCAATAAATTTATGTGCAAGCTCTGTTTCCGTACAGTCCTTTGTTATTACCATGGCATCATACCAGATATTGGTTCCCTGCTCCGGCTCAAGATAAGAAAGTTCCGGATTCTCTGACATAATATATGCCGCATCACCGGAATATACTACTGCCATTGCCTTATTTCCGGAAATCATGTTGTCAATGACATCATCTCCCGCATAAACCGGTTTCATGGTATCTCTCTGCTCCACAAGCCATTCATATGCCTTATCAATCTCTTCCGTATTAGTGGTATTCATGGAATATCCCAGTGCCTTTAATGCCACCATGAAAGAGTCTCTCTCGGAATCATACATGTAAATGTTTCCGGCATATTTTGTATTCTTAAGAAGGTTCCAGCCCTCTTTTATATCTGCTTCATCCACTACGGTTGTGTCATAGAGAATTCCCACACTACCCCAGAAATACGGCACACTGTATACATTTCCCGGGTCATATGACTGGTTTTGGACTTCATCCATGAGATTCTCCTTGTTTGTAATCAGGCTCCAGTCCACCGGCTGTAAGAAATCCTCCTTAATCAGTCTCTCTATCATGTAATCCGATGGAACAAGAATGTCATACTTCTCGCCACTCATGATTTTGGTATACATGGATTCGTTGGAATCGAATGTTTCGTAAATAACCGTACAATTATTTTCCTTCTCAAACTTGCTAAGCAGTGACTTATCAATATATTCTCCGGCATTGTAAACCTTTAATACTTTCTTTTCCTCACCGGAACATCCCGAAAGCACACCCATCACAAGCACTGCTGCCAAAATCAAACTAACAAACTTTTTCATTTCTTTGTTTCTCCTTCTTTCTTCTTATCAGCATTGGAATAACATATACCAGTAAAATGGTAATGATTAAAACCGAAATCACTATGGTTGACAGAGCATTAATCGTTGGATTAATACGCTTTGTCATATTATATACGATAATGGAAATATTTTGTACCCCATTTCCCGTAACAAAATAAGAAATCACAAAATCGTCAAAAGACATGGTAAAGGATAACAGCACACCGGCAAATATCCCTTCCTTAATCATCGGCAGAACTACCTTGGTCAATGCCTGAAACGGGGTGGCACCAAGATCCATTGCCGCATTGGCAAGATTCGGATCAAGACTTCTTACCTTAGGATACACACTGGTAATGACATACGGCGTACAGAAAATAATATGCGCCAGAAGCATTGTAACATATCCCTTGCTGATTTTTAAGGAAGAAAATAAAATCATCAGCCCGATTGCTGTCACAATCTCCGGATTCATGATAGGAATGTTATTAATGTTAAGAATCCATTCCTTTACTACCTTACGGTTTTTGGAAAGACCGATTGCCGTAATGGTTCCCAGTATGGTTGCCACAATGGTTGCAATGACTGCCACACTGACGGAGACATAAACTGCCTTCATGATTTCCCCGTCTGCCAGAAGCTCTCCATACCATTTCAGCGAAAATCCCGTAAATTTCGTAAGGGATTTGGAGCTGTTAAAGGAGAATACCATCGTCACAAGGATTGGCAGATAAAAGAAGGCAAAGCAGATGGCAATGTAAATATAGGAAAATATTCTTTTTTTCTTCATGTCAGTCCTCCTCTGTCTCATCCGGATCAATCTTTTTCATCAGATGAATCAGGAACAAAATCACCACTGCAAGAAGCAACGAGATTGCGCTTCCGAAATTCCAGTCTCCGATGGAAATAAACTGGTTTTCAATGAGGTTTCCGATAAGCATGTACTGTCCGCCTCCCAAAAGCTTCGGAATGACGAAAGAGGAAATGGCAAGAAGAAATGTCATGATAACGCCATTTACCACTCCCGGCAGTGACAGCTTAAACACCACACGAAAAAATGTCTGCACCCTGTCTGCTCCAAGGTCATATGCCGCCTCAATCAGGGATTTATCGATTTTACTAAGACTTGTATGTATCGGAATTACCATAAACGGAAGAAAATCGCATACAAGTCCGACTGCAACCGCAAAATCCGTATACATCATGGTAACCGGTTCAAATCCCAGTGACACCAGCAGGGAATTAATAATACCGTTATCGGACAGCAGGCTGATCCACGCATACGTCCTTAATAACATGTTAATCCACATTGGAATGGTAACCACCAGAATCAGTATGCTCTGCACCTTCTCACTGAACTTTGAAATAATATATGCCAGCGGGTATCCCATCATGAAACAGATCAGAACGGTAATCACACCAATCTTAAAGGAACGTATGAATACCGCAAGATAAATCGGTTCTGCAATCTTGGCAAAATTATCCAGTGTAAACTGTATGTTTACCAGAGAATTTCCACCCGTTGTAACGGAATAAAGTACAATCAGCAAAAGCGGTACCACAATCATGACAAAGGACCATACCATATATGGTTTTACCAGATTTCTGAAATATTTCATGCCGCATCCTCCTAGTAATCCATCTTATACATGACATGGATGTCTTCCGGCCCGAAAGAAAGTCCCACCGGAAGTCCCACTTCAAAATAATCCGTGGTATGAATCAGATAATCCCTGTATTTGGTTTCCACCACGATTTCATGATGAACTCCCTTAAACACAAGCGACTTTACCACACCGGTAAGCTTTGCATCTTCCGGCTTTACAATATCTATATCCTCCGGACGCAAGACAACTTCCACTTCCTCATTATCCTTAAATCCCTTATCCACACATTCAAACTGGAAATCGTCAAACTGCACCAGACAGTCCCGAAGCATGACTGCCTCGATAATATTGGATTCCCCGATAAAGTCTGCAACAAAACGGTTTTCCGGCTCATTGTAAATATCTACCGGAGTTCCAATCTGCTGAATGATTCCCTCATTCATTACAACAACCGTATCCGACATGGAAAGTGCCTCTTCCTGGTCATGGGTTACGAAAATAAACGTAATGCCCACTTCCTTCTGAATCTTCTTTAATTCTATCTGCATTTCCTTACGAAGCTTGGCATCCAGTGCACCCAATGGTTCATCCAGAAGAAGGACTTTCGGCTCATTTACAAGAGCACGTGCAATGGCAACCCGCTGCTGCTGCCCTCCGGAGAGCAGGGTCACATCACGCTTTTCAAATCCTTCCAGTCCCACAAGCTTTAATACCTTACTGACCTTCTGGTCTACCACGTTCTTATCTACTTTTTTAATGTTAAGTCCAAATGCCACATTATCATGTACATTCAAAAACGGAAACAAGGCATACTTCTGAAATACCGTATTGACTTCCCGCTTATACGGCGGAAGCTTCGATATGTCAATGCCGTTAAATAAAACTTCACCCTTGCTTGGTTCATCAAATCCTGCAATAATTCTTAATGTGGTAGTCTTGCCACATCCGCTCGGTCCAAGCAGGGTAAGGAATTCATTTTCATAGATGTTAAGATCAATTCCCTTAAGAACCTGCTGTTCCCCAAAATTCTTGGTTAAACCCTTTAACTCAATAATCTTGTTTCCCATTTCCATCCTCCGTGTATGTATCTATTTTAGAAACTTGGTGGTGAACTTACCCACAAAATTTTCGCTCCCTGTCTGGAAGTAATATAATGCTTATACTTCGGTACAAAATAGAAGGATTCCCCCTTCTTTGCCTTATATAACTTATTGCCCACATGGATTTCAATGCTTCCGGACAGTACATAGCCGAATTCCTCCCCTTCGTGGGGATTATCCGGATATGTAGAGCCGCCCTCGGAAAGGGTCAGCATGATTGGCTCCATGATGTTCTTTTGTGCATTGGGAATAATCCACTCGATTTTATTTTTTAAATCCGTGTCTTCTTTTTCAAAATAATCCGTCTTCTTGAAAACCACCTGGTTGTCCGCCGAATCACTGAAAAATTCCTTAAGATCCGTTCCAAGACAGGTTAATATGTCAATCAGTGTTGCTATGGACGGTGATGTGATATTTCTCTCCAGCTGGGAGATAAATCCCTTGGAAAGCTCGGAACGGTCCGCCAGTTCCTCCTGCGTAAGTCCCTTCATGATTCGAAGTTCCTTAATCTTGCCTCCTATATTCATAAGCTTTCAACCTCCGCCATCCACAGGTTATAGCTTGCATCACTTGGCATTCTCAAATCTCCTCTTGGAGAGAGTGCCACGGAGCCAACCTTCGGTCCATCCGGCAGACAGGAACGCTTAAACTGCTGTGTAAAGAATCTCCGGTAAAAAGTCTTAAGCCATTTTAAAATTACGGCATCATCATATTCATCTTCAAATGCAATCCGTGCAATCCGGTAGATTTTGGATGGTGTATATCCAAACCGCAGTACATGATACAAAAAGAAATCATGAAGCTCATACGGTCCAACCAGATCCTCTGTCTTCTGGGAAATCATACCGTCCTGCGGCGGCAAAAGCTCCGGACTTACCGGTGTGTCAAGAATATCCTCAAGTACTCCGGATAACTCTGCATCCTTACAGGTATCCGCATAATAACGCACCAGATGACGAACCAGGGTCTTTGGCACCGAGGCATTCACACCGTACATGGACATGTGATCCCCGTTGTAGGTTGCCCATCCCAGTGCCAGTTCTGACATGTCACCCGTTCCGATTACCATTCCACCATTCTGGTTGGCAATATCCATAAGAATCTGGGTACGCTCTCTGGCTTGTCCGTTTTCATATGTCACATCATGCACCGAAGGGTCATGTCCGATATCCCGGAAATGAACGGTTACCGCTTCCTTAATGTCAATCTCCCGAAGCGTGGCACCAAGCTTTTTCGTAAGAAGTACTGCATTCTGATAGGTTCTGTCCGTGGTTCCAAAACAAGGCATGGTAACCGCTGTGATATTCTTCCGGTCAATCTGCAACAGGTCAAATGCCCTGACTGTCACAAGCAGGGCAAGGGTTGAATCAAGTCCTCCGGAAATACCGATTACTGCATTTTTACAGCCTGTATGCTCCAGTCTCTTTTTCAGACCCATGGACTGAATGGACAGAATGGATTCGCACCGGTAGTTCCTCTCATTGGCATCAGACGGTACAAACGGCGTCTTCTCATAAGGACGCTTTAAATCCAGCGCCACATCCTCCACACCGGCAAAAAAGTCCACATACTGATACTCAGGGGATTCCTTGGTAGTAAAGGTGGTCATTCTTCTTCTTTCACTGGCAATCCTCTGTAAATCCATGTCTGAATAAAGAATTCCCGTGGAAAAACGAGAGGATTCCCCAATCACCGTTCCATTTTCACAAATAATATCATGACCTGCAAATACCAGATCCTGTGTGGATTCTCCTTCTCCTGCACTTGTATAAACATATCCGCAGACAAGTTTCGCAGACTGTCCCTTGACAAGCTCCCTGCGGTACACATCCTTACAAATCGTCTCATTACTTGCAGAACAGTTAACCAGTACGGTTGCGCCTGCCAGCACATGGGAAATTCCCGGCGGCATCGGAGCCCATACATCCTCACAGATTTCTGCCGCAACCATTAATTCCGGCATATCCTCCGCCCTTAAGATAATATTGGTTCCAAAATATACATTCTGTTCCAGCAGAAAAATCTCGATTGGAGTTTCCTGTCCTGGATTAAAATGCCTTGCCTCATAAAACTCACTGTAATTTGGAATATTTTTCTTCGGAATCATGGCAAGCAGCCTTCCGTCCCGGACAACCGCTGCTACATTATAAAGCTTTCCCAGATGCATGTAAGGAAGTCCAACAAAAATCAGCATCTCTTTTCCCCTTGATGCATCAAGAATCTGTGAGAGTCCTTCTATTGCTCCATCCAGCAGTGTATTCTGGAAAAACAAATCATTACAGGTATATCCGGTAATGCAAAGTTCCGGAAAAACTATGATTTTGACCTGATTTTCATATGCTTCCCCAATCATTTCAATAATGGCAGCAGTGTTATACTTACAGTCCGCCACTTTAATCTTCGGTGTTGCAGCTGCAACCCTTATAAATCCATCCTTCATAATTCCTCCATAATCGGTCTCATGCAAAATATGCTTTAATTATATTGTGTAGTATGTCATTTGACAATAGAAAAATACGAAAAAATACAATTTTAAAAAAGAATGGCTGGTAACCTGAAAGTCCAGCCATTCTCATAATTTTTTCATTATATTTTTTTGTAAAATCTTACATATGCTTAACAAAATATTTACAAAGAATAAATTGTTTTTTCAATTATTATCTTCCACTTGTCACATCATTTACATTGTGGTTCTGGTCATTTGTAATGTCATTGCCGATATTCTCAATTCCGTTGCCGATATCTTCAATTCCATTGCCAATATCTGTACCGAGCTCTTCAATGACACCTTCGGAAGCTCCATTAGTTGTTGTCACGCTTCCGTTATTATTGCCAAGGTCTGACTGGGTGTTATTGGATCCGTTGGTAGAAGTATCCTGGTTGACGTTATTCTCGGTTGCCGTCTGCTGCTGGGTTGTCTGTCCGTTATTTGTAGCAGACTCCGTCTGTCCGTTTCCATTCCCTTTGTTATTTCCGCAGCCTGCAAGAACTGTTACACAAAGTGCTGCCAAAACAAATAATAAACTTAATTTTTTCTTCATGATTACTCTCCTTTGAAAAATTAGATTTTTTTCAGTAATATTATTCACGGGATTTTTATTTTTATTCAAAATTTTGAATCATAAATATTGTTTGACTATATCCGGAAAAACATTTAGAATTAGGGTATAATTTTAACAAGATACGAGGTAGCAAAATGAGAAAAGTTATTCTTACCGGGGACAGACCCACGGGAAAACTGCATATCGGACATTATGCCGGTTCCTTGAAAAGACGTGTGGAATTACAGAATTCAGGCGAATTTGATGATATTTTTATTATGATTGCGGATGCACAGGCATTGACGGATAATGCGGATAATCCGGAAAAAGTACGCCAGAACATCATTGAAGTAGCACTTGATTATTTATCCTGCGGACTTGATCCGAATGTGTCTACTCTTTTTATACAGTCACAGATTCCTGAACTTTGCGAATTATCCTTTTATTACATGAATCTGGTTACCGTTTCAAGACTTCAGCGAAATCCTACCGTGAAGTCCGAGATTCAGATGCGTAATTTTGAAACCAGCATTCCTGTCGGTTTCTTTACTTACCCTATCAGCCAGGCTGCTGACATTACTCTTTTTAAGGG
>JAQXXN010000193.1 GCA_029226085.1 Thermoflexaceae bacterium | reverse complement strand
GCTACAAGACTGATTGAGAGAAATACAACAATTCCTACAAAGAAGAGCCAGATTTTCTCAACAGCAGAAGATAACCAGACAGCAGTAGATATCCATGTAGTACAGGGTGAGCGTCAGTTTGCAAGAGATAATAAGACACTTGGAAACTTCAGACTGGATGGAATTCTTCCGGCAAGACGTGGCGTACCTCAGATTGAAGTTACATTTGATATTGATGCAAACGGTATTGTAAATGTTTCTGCAAAGGACCTTGGAACAGGTAAGGAACAACATATTACAATTACTTCCGGTTCAAACATGTCAGATGCAGATATCGAAAAGGCAGTTAAGGAAGCAGCTGAGTATGAAGCTCAGGATAAGAAGCGTAAGGAAGGCATTGATGCGAGAAATGATGCAGATGCAATTTACTTCCAGACGCAGAAGGCTCTTGAAGAAGTGGGCGATAAGCTGGATGCTTCTGACAAGGCAGCCGTAGAAGCTGACTTAAATGCATTAAAGGAAGTTCTTGATAAGACAACACCGGATTCTGTAACCGATGCACAGATTGAAGAATTAAAGGCTGGCAAGGAGAAACTTATGGCAAGTGCCCAGAAGCTCTTCGAAAAGTTATATTCACAGGCAGGAGCAGCCGGAGCAGCTGGCGCAGGTCCGGATATGGGCGGTGCACAGGATGCAGGCAGCGCAGCAGATGACGGAGTAGTTGACGGAGATTACCGTGAGGTATAAAATAAACGAGGTCTGTATTAACGGACAGGAGAATACCATAAAAATCTGTTAAGGCAGATTGTATCAGATAAAGAGTTTTAAGCTAAGGCGGCAGGAGTCCTTTTTCGATAAAGTATCCTGTGTCTTAGCTTAAAGCATTTCACAAAGCCCACATAAGGAGTTAATGAAAAATGGCAGAAAAAAGAGATTATTACGAAGTCCTTGGCGTAAGCAGGGATGCTGATGATGCAGCGTTAAAAAAAGCATACAGACAGCTGGCAAAGAAATACCATCCGGATACCAATCCGGGTGATAAGGAAGCCGAAGCAAAATTCAAGGAAGCTTCAGAAGCCTATGCCGTACTTAGTGATCCACAAAAACGTCAGCAGTATGATCAGTTTGGCCATGCAGCTTTCGAAGGTGGCGGAGCAGGCGGAGGCGCCGGTTTTGATTTCAACATGGATGACATTACCAGCATGTTTGGTGATATTTTTGGTTTTGGCGGCGGTTTTGGAGGCTTTGGCGGCAGCTCGTCAAGAAGAAATGGTCCGGCTAAGGGCGCTACACTGCGGACAAGTGTTAGGATTACATTTGACGAAGCCGTGAATGGTACAACAAAGGAAATTGAAATTAATTATAAGGATGAATGTAGTAAATGTCATGGCACTGGGGCAAAGGAAGGGACATCTCCGGTTACCTGTTCAAAGTGTAAGGGAACAGGCCGTGTTGTCATGACCCAGCAGACGATTTTCGGAATGTCTCAGGTTCAGACAACCTGTCCGGATTGTAACGGTAAGGGTAAGATTATTAAGGATAAATGTCCGGACTGTTATGGAACCGGATATGTCAGCACCAAGAAGAGAATTGAAATCACGATTCCGGCAGGTATTGATGACGGACAGAGTATCCGTATTTCTGGTAAAGGAGATCCGGGAACAAACGGCGGACCAAGAGGTGATCTGTACGTTGAAGTACGTGTTGCATCCAATCCGAAGTTCGAAAGAAACCAGGATGATGTATATTCTGAGGTGCCGATTAGTTTTGCAACGGCAGCACTTGGCGGTGAAATTAAGATTGATACCATCGATGGCGCCGTTATGTATGATGTAAAGCCGGGAACACAGTCCCATACCCGTGTAAGGTTAAGAGGTAAAGGTTTCCGTAATCCGAGCATGCCGAATTCACAGGCAAGAGGCGACCATTATATTACGCTGATTGTTACGGTTCCTGAAAAAATGAACGAGACACAAAAGGAAGCTCTTCGTGCATTTGATGCGGCGATGGGCGGAAGTCCGGTTAATGAAGGCAAGAAGCGTAAGGGATTATTTAAGTAAAATATTGCATCAAACTTATGAGAGATTTCTAAAAGAATCTAAAAGGAGCAATCAGTGACATTCATGGGATTGTTCCTTTTTCTTGTTTATATTTTTATTATTTTTTCTTGCGTCATGTCTATATTAGTGTTATATTATATCTATAAAAATATCTATTTTCTTAAAGTATTTCTAGGCAGTTTCTGCCAGATATTCATGAGATTTAATTTGGCAGGTATTGTTTGGTTATTTAAGTCTGATAAAGAATGAACTTTGGTCATTTTCTTAAGGTAAGAGATTACTATCTATATCCTGCCCCAAAGGGAGGAGTGTTATTGTCACATAGTATGAAAGAGAATACAGGATTTAATGAAGAACTGGTAAATAATCTGGAAGAAGCCGGTTCCAGGGCGCAGTATGATGAACATGTAAAAAGAATTATTGGTAACAGAAGCGTATTGGCAAGAATTTTAAAAGAAACAGTCAGGGAATTTGAGGAGTATGACTGTGATACCATCATGAAATGGATTGAGCCGGAAATACAGTTGTCAAGTGTAGCTGTGCGGCCAGGTCTTGGAAACAGAAGGATTACGGGAACGGATACAGAAGACAAAGTGCCTGGTGAAGGAGTATTGTATTATGATGTACGATTTCGGGTATATATACCGGAAAAGAATGATAAAGCCAGATTAAAGTTATTGATTAATATTGAGGCACAAAAGAAATTCTATCAAAAGTATCATATTGTAACGAGAGGAATTTTTTATGGAGCAAGAATGATTTCAGCTCAGCTTGGAACAGAGTTTGAAAACTCGGATTACAATAAGATTAAAAAAGTATATAGTATCTGGATTTGTCTGAATGCTCCTAAGAAAGTAGGAAATACCATGACAGAATACAGCATGCGTAAAAGGAATATTATAGGAAAGTCACGGGATGGAAGAAAAACATATGATAAGCTTTCGGTAATTATAATATGTCTTAATGACAATCAAAGCACGAAAGAAGGTTCTTTACATGATTTTCTTAATGTTTTGCTTTCAGAAAAAATAAAACCACAGGAAAAGATTAATTTGTTGATAAAAAGATTTGGAATGAAAATGGAAAAAGAATTTAGAAATGAGGTGGCTCAGATGTGTAATTTAAGTGAAGCAATTGAAGAAAAGGCTATCAAGAGAGGAATTAGGAAAGGATTTGGTCAGGGGAACATGGCAAAGACAAGGGAAGTAGTGCGTAACATGATACAATACGGAATGAAGGATGAGGATATATGCTGTCTGGTGGGATGTAGCAGGGAAATGGTGCAGAGGATTAGAAATCAGTAGAAAAATAGAAATTTAACTGTTTGGGTCTGTATAAAATTTATGCTATAATTGAATATATAAGTTTTGATTCAGACAGGAGAATTTTGATGAAGATGATACATTCCTTTAAACAGCTCTTTTTCTGTTTGCTGATTTTAGTATTTGTGGGTGCAAATACACAGTATACTTTTGCAGAAGCTGTTTCAACCAAAGAACTGGACATATACTTTGAAGACGGAACGCCTGTGGGAAAGCTGCTGGATGATAATTTTAATACTTATCTTGATGTGTCAGAAAAAACTCTCATTATTGAGAATACAAGAAGCGTGGCAGGTCTGTATCTGATTTGGGACACTCCCGTTGGCGATTATTATATTACTGTTGATGACATGTCAGATCCCAATAATGAAATGAATCGGGAACAGTTCTCTGCACCGGAAATCATTCACCAGTACATAGACCTTTATTATGAAGGTGACAGGATTATCATTGAAATGCCTGAGGAAGCTGTTCTTTGCGACATCTATTTTCTGGATTTCGGCGAACTGCCGGAATGGGTACAGGTATGGCAGGAACCCTATGAAAGTGCCGATATGCTATTTATCCCGACCCATGCGGATGATGAACTGCTTTTCTTTGGCGGAGCAATTCCTTATTATGCAGGCGAACTGGGATTAAAGGTTCAGATTGCTTACATGACAAATCATTGGGGAGAACGGTACCGCCCGCATGAACTGTTGAATGGGCTATGGACTGCAGGAGAAACCGCCTATCCGGTCATAGGGCTGTTTCCGGATTTATATTCAGAAAGTCTTTCACATGCCCAAACACTTTATGATGAAGAGGAAGTTGTGGGATTTATGGTGGAGCTGATACGCAGGTTCAAACCGTATGTCATTCTGGGGCATGATATTAATGGAGAATATGGGCACGGAGTTCACATGTATAACACATATGCACTGATGAAAGCACTTGAAATCAGCAACGATCCGTCACAGTATGAAGAGAGTGCCATAAAATATGGTGTATGGGATGTACCGAAAACCTACCTGCATCTGTATGACCAGAATATAATTAACATGGAATGGGATACGCCGCTTGCACGGTTTGGAGGAAAGGATGGATTTCAGGTGGCAAAGGATGCATTTGCCTGTCATGATTCCCAGAATGATTATCTTGTGGTGGAACGTACCAAGACTTCCAAGTTCTGTTGTACGCTGTTTGGATTATACAGGACAAACGTAGGCGAAGATGTGGAAAAGAATGACTTTATGGAGAATATCCAGCCGACCAAAGAAATTCGGAAAGAATTTAGACAATCGTTATTGACATTATTGAAGATTATCGATACAATAAAGGTGACTTTTATAAAGTGATTTTACAAAAGTCACCTTATTGATTTTATTCATAATGTTTAGGAGGTTTTGGTATGATTAATATTCCGCAGATTAAGATTGGTATTGTGTCAGTGAGCAGGGATTGTTTTCCAATGTCGTTGTCAGAGACAAGAAGGAAAGCAGTAGTTGAGGCATATAAGGCAAAGTATGGAGAGATTTATGAGTGCCCGGTCTGTATTGAGAACGAAGTACATATGATGGCTGCGTTGGAGGATGTGAATAAGGCAGGATGTGATGCACTGGTTATTTACCTTGGCAATTTTGGACCGGAGACTTCGGAGACATTGCTGGCAAAGAAGTTTGACGGACCGGTGATGTTCGTGGCAGCTGCGGAAGAGACAGGAGATAACCTCATTGGTGGCCGTGGGGATGCTTATTGTGGAATGCTGAATGCAAGCTATAATCTGAAGCTTCG
>JAQXXN010000192.1 GCA_029226085.1 Thermoflexaceae bacterium | reverse complement strand
ATAACAGGCATCATGTGATCCAGAAAGACGATATGATATGTATTTTTCATTAACAGTGCCAACGCCTCTTTTCCGTTAGCCGCCGTATCAATGGAAATCCTTGTATCTTTTAAGATGCCGCAAAACAGTTCCAGATTCATGATATTGTCATCTACTGCCAGAATATGTGCCTTTGGCGCAACAAATTCTTCCTCTTCTTCCTGTTTCAAAATCAGTTCCTTATTTTTTTTGTATTCCAGCTTGCCAATTGGTACCTCATCTATGATAGTCTGCTCAATCCGAAAAGAAAATGTGCTCCCTGTACCATATTCACTGTTAATCCGAAGTTCTCCGTCCATCAGCTTAAGAAGTCTGGACACAATCGTAAGCCCCAATCCGATTCCCTGAATGTCCCTTGTTTTCTTCGGATCAAAACGAAGGAAACTTTTTGAAATTCGTTGAACATCCTCCTTCTTCATACCGATTCCACTGTCTGAAACCGATACTTCCATGATACCTATTGTATCGCTTTTCTGTTTCCATGTAACCCGCAGTTCCACAAAACCATCCATTGTGTATTTGATTGCATTAGAGAGAAGATTGTTCACAATCTGTCTCAACCGCACAATATCTCCCGAAAGCTGCTTTGGCATCTGCTCATCGACAGAAACTCTTAGCTCCAGATTCTTTTTTTGTGTATTATGTTCTGCATATATTATTACATCCTGCAAAAGTGACAACACATAATATGGCGTGTTCTCCAGCTTCAGCTCTCCCCGGTCTATGTTTGTAAAATCCAGGATATCATTAATTATGGAAAGAAGTGTTCTGCCCGCCGCCTGTACATTCATGGCATATTCTGCCGTCGCACTTTCCTTCGTCTCTTTCATGATAATTTCATTATATCCGAGAATTGCATTAATCGGTGTCCGAATTTCATGGGACATATTGGCCAGAAAATCTGTTTTTGCCTGATCTGCTTCCTGCGCCATCACTTTGGCTCTTTCAGCCTCCTCCTTCGCCTCTTCTGCTACTTTCTTAGTCTCGCGCAGTTCTTTAATGGTCGCCACAAGATTCTGATAATCCGGCGTTTCCATTGTAAATAGCATCATTAAAAGTCCCAATGCTATCGTAAATATTGCCAGCAGTACATCCGGAAAGAACAGCATCTGAAGAAGCGGACCGGAAATTTCAAGTATCAGATAAAAAACAATAGAAATTCTCTGCCAAGGTCGAAATCTTTGGAAATTACAGATCAGAATCATCCCAGAACACATGATATAATAGTACGGAAGAATATAAATCACAAGATATAATGGGCCATGTACATACAATCCCTCCTCACTAAATGAGAAAATGCAGCCGGTAAAAAAATTGATAAAAACCAATACAAAAAAAAGACCAAGTAACAACTTATTGATCCGCATCAGTAAATTATCCTTCCTGCTCCTGTATACATAAAATGTGGAATAATCCACAAAATGATATCCCAATAGCTCCGTAGAAATAAAATACAACGAATTCAACAAGATATTTGCCCACACCGGAACAATAAGTGCGTTGCTGATCGTAACCGCAGTCACAACATCCATAATATCCGCAAATAATGCAAACAATGTCAGCTTCTGAAATTCTTTATTCACACTTGACTGGGTATCATACTGCAATCTCATGAAAAAAAACAAAATAATCAAAAAGATAGCAGACGCCACTTCATAATAAATATTATATTTTAAATCCATAGGCTTCTCCTATTCACAAACTTCTTCCAGGCTAATGCACAATTATTTGAATCAAAGCTATTATACTAGATGAACTTAGTAAAAGTAAACTATGAAATATTTTTATTGAATAAAAGAGTGTTTTAATCTGTAGCTGATAAAAAAGCCCCTGCCGCGGTTTACGCGGCAAAGGGCCCTGCTTTACGGCTGTATGACTATATACTACTATAATTTGAATACGCTGACAACATCCTCCAGCTGTTTCGAGATATCTTTAAGCTTATTTGCATTATCCGAAATATTTGCAATAATTTCGCTTACCTGTGTAACCGAAGCTGATGTCTCCTGACTGCTTGCCGCATTCTCCTGTGCAATGGCAGAAAGGCTCTGAACAAGATCAACCACCTTGACTCTTGAAGAATCCAGATTATCCGTCTTGGATGCAATATTATCCACGCTTTCAATGGATGCAATGACACCGGAATTAAATGTCTCAAACATCTTATCCGTCTGTGCCATCTTATTGCTCTGGACATCCATGTTTTCTTTTACAACCTGCATGGTTTCAACAGCCGTTGTAGAATCCTGTATAAGCATGTTGGTAATTTCCTCAATCTTCTGTGCCGATTCACTGGACTGTTCCGCAAGCTTCTGAATCTGTGCCGCAACAACCGCAAATCCTCTTCCCTGTTCGCCTGCCCTTGCCGCTTCAATGGAAGCATTTAAGGAAAGGAGATTGGTTTCTTCCGCAATGGAAGTAATAATCGCCGTGGCTTCTTTAATCTTTAATGCAGATTCATTGGTGGTATTAGTCTGTCTGTATATTTCATCAATGGAATCCCGGGTCTTATCATTTTCCCTCATCAGCTCATTTAGAATATTCTGTGCTTCATCGCTTGTCTGCTTCATTCCATCTGCATTAATCTTCAATGCAGAAACCTCACTGGTCGTCTCTTCAATCATGTTACCCATGAGAATGACATTTTCCGTGGCAGATTGTGTCTCTTCTGCCTGATTTGTTGCACCGTTTGCAATATCTCCCACGGCACTCTCTACCTGTCCCATGGTGGAATTCGTATCCTTTGCATTGGAATCCAGCATTTCCGATGCAGCATAAAGCTCGGCACTCTGCTTTCTAATATCATCCACTACTTCAATTAGTTCCTTGCGAAGCAGACTGACTGCTTTGGCTATGACACCCATTTCATCTTTTCTCACAGTCAATTTATCCAATTCAGCATTATCCGTAAAATCAAGATCTGACATTTTAACCACAATATTGGAAATTCCGCTAATCGGCTTTAGCATTAATGCAATAAATATGTATCCAACAATGGTAAACAGCACCGTTGCAACAACTCCCATGATTAAGCACAGGCTGGTAACCATTCTGGTCGTTTCATGAATCTCATCTTCATCTGCAGAAATTACGAGAATCGCATTTCCATCCTCTGTTATATAATAGGATGCATATTTCATGACGCCCTTAAAATCATATTCAATGACTGCTGATTCCTTCCGGTTTCCTTTGGCTAATTCCGAAACAAGTTCTTTTACCAGCGCATTTTCAACCGGCTGTCCCACCTTCTCGCCGGTCGGATGATAAAGCATCGTCCCATCATTAGAAACAACATAAGCATAACTGGAATCAATCCCTTCTATGCCTACTCCGTCCAGCATACGGCTTAAGGAATCATAACTTAATACTTCTTCACTTCCTGCCAGCATCAATATACTGTCAAGCATTAAACCATTAGTTTTAGCCATATCAAACAAATAATTCTTATTCTGCCGTTCCATGACGCTGCTGATATATGGCACCAGAATAACGAGATTAAATGCCGTTGCACATAAAATTGCCACTGCAACCATCAAAGCTACCTTTGTCTTAATCGAATGTAAGAAAGTAATCTTTCTTTGTGAAATCTTATCATGTAATTCATGTACCTTTTCCACATCAAGCTCCATATGGATTCCCTCCTGCAACATATAATTCTTTCAATATGATTATAAGAAATTATAGCATTTTGCACAAAATATTTCAATCATTGTGACCATTTTATTCCATTTTGCCCATAATACATGATAAAAACAATTCATATCGCATTTCCCGCAAACTGTGTCATATACAGTTCGTAATATTTTCCTTTTTGTGAAAGAAGCTCCTCATGATTTCCCATTTCGATAATATGTCCGTTATCCATGACCACAATACAGTCTGCATCCTGAATGGTGGAAATTCTGTGAGCAATAATCAGACTGGTTCTGTTCTTCATCAGATTTACCATGGCATCCTGAATATGCTTTTCCGTTCGTGTATCCACACTTGAAGTTGCCTCGTCCAGAATCAGTATTTTGGGATTGGCAAGGAATGCCCTCGCAATGGCAAGCAGCTGTCGCTGACCCTGTGAAATGCTGCTTCCGCCGCCTGTAAGCCATGTATCATATCCCTTTTTCATATGCAGAATCATTTTATGGCAGTTACTCATCTTTGCTGCCTGTTCCATTTCCTTATCATCCGCCTCAAGATTCGAATATTTGATGTTATTCCTTACCGTGTCCGAAAAAAGTACCGTATCCTGAAGAACGATTGCCGTGTGTTTACGAAGCTTTCTGCAGTCAATGTCCTTAATATCCGTTCCGTCAATACGGATGCTTCCGCTGTCCACATCATAAAAACGCATCAAAAGATTGACAACCGTGGTCTTACCGCTTCCGGTTGCACCGACCAGAGCAATCTTCTGTCCGGCCTCCACTTTCAGATTAAAATCATACAATACTTTTCTTCCCTCCACATATGAAAAATCCACATGTTCAAAGGTAATCACACCTTTTGCATTCTCCATATCGTAACTTCCGGATTTATCCTCCGGCTTTTCATCCATGATTTCAAATACCCGCTCTGCACCTGCAACGGCCGTCT
>JAQXXN010000191.1 GCA_029226085.1 Thermoflexaceae bacterium | reverse complement strand
TGTTCTGTGTAAATCAGAAATATCCTCTAAGTATGCAGGTGCAATCTTTGAGTAATACTCGAATGCCTTATCGCCATGACCAACATAAGCCTCAGCACAGATAATCCATGCGTTATTATGACAGAAGATGCCTGCATTCTCCTTATAACCTGCCGGATAAGTAGAAATCTCACCATATTCAATATAATACTTAGTAAAAGCAGGATTGTTCAATACAAGACCGTGCTTGCAGTTTAAGTACTTGTCCACACTTTCTAAAGTCTTTAAGTCATAACCCTTGTCCTTACCAATCTCAGACATAACAGCAAAGCCCTGTGGCTCGATGAAAATCTTACCTTCTTCACATTCCTTAGAACCAACTTTCTTGCCGAAGTCATCATAAGCACGTAAGAACCATTCTCCATCATAACCATGCTCGATGATGTTGTTCTTCATCTTATCAATCTCAGCCTGTGCCTTAGCAGCAGCATCATCTAAGCCCTTGTACTTACAAAGTGCTACATATTCCGGACCTGCATAAGTAAACAGAGTTGCTACAAATAAACTTTCTGCAACCTTAGAGTATTTATCATCTCCATACTTAGGAGAAGTCCATGTCTGGAAGCTTTCGCCCGGAGTATTGGAGAAGCATGAAAGGTTCAGACAGTCATTCCAGTCTGCACGCATGCTAAGTGGTAATCCATGAGGACCAAGATTATTTACAATGCGATAGAAAGACTGCTGTAAATGATGCATCATAGGCTGTGCTAATTTCTCGTCATTCCGGTATGGAACCATCTCGTCCAAAATAGAATAATCACCGGTTTCCTTAATGTATGCAGCGGTTGAAAGAATCATCCATAATGGATCATCAGAGAAGTCACCGCCAACTGCATCATTACCTTTCTTGGTAAGTGGCTGATACTGATGGAAGCATCCGCCATCTTCAAACTGAGTTGCAGCCAGGTCTAAGATACGTTCTCTTGCACGATCCGGAATCTGGTGAACGAAACCAAGTAAATCCTGGTTGGAATCACGGAAGCCCATACCACGTCCGATACCACTCTCAAAGTAAGAAGCAGAACGAGACATATTAAAGGTAACCATACACTGATACTGATTCCAGATATTAACCATACGGTTCATCTTGTCATCCGGTGTATTAACGGTATATTTTGAAAGTAAATCAGCCCAGCTCTGCTTTAATTCAGCAAGTGCAGCGTCTACTTTCTCGGCAGTATTGAACTGCTCAATCATAGCATAGGCTCTTGACTTATTCATAGAACCGTCAGCATTGAACTTCTCTTCCTGTGGGTTTTCAACATAACCAAGGATAAATACGAAATCTTTGCTTTCTCCCGGTGCTAAATGAATATTTAAACAGTGGGAAGCAATTGGTGACCAGCCATCTGCCTTGGAATTGGTAGACTTGCCTGCCAGTACTGCTTGAGGAGCTTCAAATCCGTTATATAAGCCCATGAAGCTTTCACGGTCACAGTCATATCCTTCAATTTCTGCATTAACAGTATAAAAAGCAAAATGATCCCGACGCTCTTTATATTCGGTCTTGTGGAATAAAGTAGAACCTTCTACTTCAACTTCACCGGTATTGAAGTTTCTTTGGAAATTGGTAGAGTCATCCTCTGCATTCCATAAACACCACTCTAAAAATGAGAATAATTTAAAGTCTTTTGCTGAAGTTCCCTCATTCTTTAATGTTACTTTCTGAACTTCGCCCTTGTAGTTGTTTGGTACGAAGAATGTAACTTCTGCCTTTAATCCATTGCTCTTACCGCTGATTACAGTATAGCCCATACCATGACGGCATTCATAGAATTCAAGGTCTTTCTTAACTGGAGACCAGCCCGGTGACCAGATATTGTCATCTTCATTAATGTAGAAATAACGTCCACCCATATCAACAGGAACGTTATTATAACGATAACGGGTAATTCTTCTAAGGCGTGCGTCCTTATAGAAGCTGTAACCGCCTGCCGTATTCGAAATAAGTGAGAAGAAATCCTGATTTCCTAAGTAGTTAATCCAAGGATATGGAGTCTTAGGATTTGTAATCACGTACTCTTTGTTTTGGTCGTCAAAATAACCGAATTTCATGTGTGTATGTACCTCCCTTTGTTCTAGCGGACCTCATAAGGTCTCATATGGTCTATTATATCGTATTTATGGGATAAAAACAAGGAAAAGTGAGTGTAAAAAGCAGTCATTTTGTTAGTATTTGAAGCCAATAAAAAAATAATGTCCAATAAACAGGAAATAACATGATTATTGGACATTATCTGTAATATAATTACTATTTTGGAACAACAGTATAGAAATGTTGTGTTACTGTTTTACTCTCACCCGGAGCAAG
>JAQXXN010000190.1 GCA_029226085.1 Thermoflexaceae bacterium | reverse complement strand
ATCCTTCCACCCGGGATTCCTGATTGTCCACTTCCCCGGTTACCCATACATCGCCGGATAACACGATTCCCTCCTCGCTTTGGTTGTCAAAGGTCAGCCCCGAAAAGCAGGAGTTTCCCGTTCCTGAACCGGCAATGCTTACTACCTGCTGGTATTCCCCGTTCAGGATGGTTTCATGGTTTCCCGTTGCATGAAAGTTCTGCGGGGAATTATAGGTGATCTGCTTAAAATCACCTGCGACATACAGTTTTCCGTTTGTAAGCTTTCCATCATGATTCTGGTAGGAGCCCATGACAAAATCCCCTTGAACCCAGACTTCATCCTTTTCATTCTGCATCAAGAGGTAACCGCCGCTATATCCATATACAGTCTCTGTTTTTGTCTCATTATCGGTTTCATCTGTATCCGTTCCCTCTGCATTTTCCAATTCTGTTTCTTGAACAGACTGCAGCCGATAATCTCCGTTTACAATGAGTTTACCGCCATTTATGTTAATATTTCCTGACATCTGTATCAGACTGCCTTCGACGGTTAGTGTATGCCCGTTAAGATTCAGTTCCTCCGCAGTCAGAACCAAATCTCCTTCATGAATTTCATCCTCTTCCAATGTCCATCCACATATTCCATTATCCGGCATTCCGTCCATGGAATATGTAAAACAGGAACCATTTAATACAATTTCTTTCGCAACAAGAACTTTATCTGAACAGATTCCTTCCTCACTATAATTCATCATCCAGACAGTATTAAATGTTGATGTTCTGCTTTGCACAATATCCTGTTTTTTCTCACCGCTAAACAAAAACCTATGGTTTCCTTCAGCATAAAAATTATATCCAGCCTGTGCATTGTCATAATAATTACCTTTTACTTCAATGGTGCCGTTATTTATTGCACTCCGGCCCCTGTTCCATACAAAATCCCCGTTAACAGCAATTGTGTCATTAACCGTATTCATTGTAAGAGCATAAATTGAATTATATGTAAAATTCCCATCACAAGCCAGATAGCCGCCATTTACATATAGTGCGCCATTATTAATGCTGACCTCTCCATGCACCTTAACTTCATGTCCATTTAAATTAGTCGTCCCACCATTTATGATAAGATTGTTAATTTCTGCATCTTCCGGAAATACATAATCCGTGGAAATTGTCATATCCATAAAAGTACTCTCTTCTGACGTCTCCTCGTTATTTTCTAACATAGTGGTTTCTTCAGAAGATTCCGCTTCTGTTGTTTCCTGTATCGCTTCTTCCGGCGTTGCTGTTTCGTTTGCATAAATGATTTCTCCACTATGATTCAATAATCCTAACACCAATGTAACTATTAAAATATTTGCAATGATTCTCTTGTGCATTTTCTCTTCACTCCTATTTATCTGTTGTTTCTATCTTCAATATGTTTCCGTTTGCATCATATTCGTACCTTACCGTATAATGTTGGTATTCTGCGATTATTAATCTTCCCAGGGAATCATATTCATAACGAATTGTTTCTGGAAAAGCTTCTGTCTCCTTAGAATCATCCCCATCAGTTTCTTCCTCATCTTGTTCCGGCTTTTTTGAATTACCTTCTGCATCCGTTGCTGTTTCTTCTTCCGAATCTCTTTCACTTTCATCCTCCGGGTTCTGTCCCGATTTTACTTTTTCTTTTTCATCCCCAAATTCACTGTTTTGTTCATTATTGGTCTGAATACCATGTTTTTTTTCGTCTATTGACTGTAAAAACTGATTTTCTCCATCTTCCGTCAGTGTGACATTATTTTCTTGGTTCTCTGTCTGCATGACATCATCCTGCTCATTGCCTGTGAAAATTAGCTTCTCATTTATATTGGCATTATCCGCAATAAATGCTCCTATTCCCACCGTAAGAATTCCTGCTCCCGCAATTCCGGCAAATTTCAAATACCATCCGTTCTTCCTCATTCTCTTTTTCCTCCCAAAATAAAAAAACTGCAGAAATTGCATATTGCAATATCTGCAGTCAACCAATCATAAGGGTCTGTAATAATCCTTTGTACACATTCCCCATTAGACGTTAAACTTTGCGCCCATATATTTCTATATGTTTGCCCATTTACTGATAGGTTAACATCTTTTTTTAACTTTTACAATAACCTAGAGTTCCTATTCATTCCCTCTATAGTTCCTATTTTCTACGCTGTCTGCTCAAACTGGCTGTTATAAAGCTCCGCGTAAAATCCACCTTTTCTAAGCAGCTCCTCATGATTTCCCTGTTCAATCACATCGCCGTCTTTTAACACCAGAATCAAATCTGCATCCCGGATTGTTGAAAGTCTGTGTGCAATCACGAAACTGGTTCTTCCCTTAGTCAGATTATCCATTGCTTTCTGGATTCGTTCCTCGGTTCTCGTATCAACCGAGCTTGTCGCCTCATCCAGAATCATAATGCGGTTGTCCGCAAGAATTGCCCTTGCAATGGTTATTAACTGTTTCTGACCCTGTGAAATGTTGCTTGCTTCTTCATTCAGTTCCATGTCATATCCACCCGGAAGTGTCATGATGAAATGATGGGCATGTGCTGCTTTTGCTGCCGCAATTACCTCTTCATCCGTTGCATCCAGTCTTCCGTAACGGATATTTTCCATGATAGTTCCCTTAAAAAGCCAGGTATCCTGCAATACCATGCCAAATACCTCACGAAGCTCACTCCGGTCAAAATCTTTAATATTATGTCCATCGATTTTTATGGAGCCGTCATTCACGTCATAAAAACGCATCAAAAGCTTTACAATGGTTGTCTTTCCGGCGCCGGTCGGACCAACAATGGCGATTTTCTGTCCGCTTTTAATATCTGCCGAAAAATCTTTTAAAATGATTTTATCCGGATTGTATCCAAAACGTACATGTTCAAATTCCACATTTCCTTCCAGTTCAGACGCATTAATCGGAGCATGATTTTCAGCTTTCTGCTCTTCTTCCTCCTCATCAAGGAATTCAAACACTCTCTCAGCTGCAGCAACTGCCGACTGAAGCATATTCGACACCTGTGCCATCTGCCCGATTGGCTGGGTAAACTGCTTTACATAAGCGATAAATGATTGAATGTTGCCGACCGTAATGGTTCCGTTTGCTGCCAGAATACCACCCACAATGGCAACCGCCACATAGCCGAGGTTTCCCACAAATCCCATAATTGGCTGCATGAGTCCTGATAAATACTGTGATTTCCATGCTGATTCGTAAAGCTTTCTGTTAGTTGCCTTAAATTCAGCAATAACCTCTTCTTCCCGGTTAAAAGCCTGGACAATATTATGTCCGGAATAAATTTCCTCCACCTGACCGTTTACCTTTCCAAGATATGCCTGCTGGTCACGGAAGAATTTCTGTGATTTCTTCACGATAAAAGACATCATGAAAACAGACAACGGCAGAATCACAAAGGTAATAACCGTAAGAAGCGGACTAATAGTAAACATCATATAGGTAATTCCGATAATTGTGGTAATACTGGTAATCAGCTGTGTTACACTCTGATTCAGGCTCTGTCCCAGCGTATCCACATCATTGGTAATACGGGAAAGAACTTCTCCGTAAGTCCTTGTATCAAAATAATTCATCGGCATGCGGTTAATCTTTTCAATCAATTCCTTACGCAGCTTAAAACACATTTTCTGAGAAATCCCCGTCATGAGAAAACCCTGAATAAATTGAAAGACCGCACTTACAACATACAAAACCAAAAGAAGGAGAATAATTCCGGCAATTGCATCAAAATTTATCCCACTTCCTCCGGAAAGCTTTGACATGATTCCGTTAAAAATTTCTGTCGTGGCATTACCAAGAATCTTTGGTCCAACCACATTAAACACCGTGGAGCCAATGGCAAATACCATAACGGCAATCAGTCCAAACTTATAATTACCAATATACGCCACAAGCTTTCCAAGACTCTTTTTAAAATCCTTGGCCTTTTCTCCACCCTTCATTGCACCATGCGCCATTTGTCTTCCTC
>JAQXXN010000189.1 GCA_029226085.1 Thermoflexaceae bacterium | reverse complement strand
TAAGGGCTGTAGAGATTCAAATGCCCCCTACCCTCGCTCTCAAAACTTGTACTCCACATATCTATCTTCCGTCATTGTCTTTACATTTAGTTTCGCAGCATCCTTTTCCTTATCACTAATATACCTATGAATTACAGTATTAAACACCTCTCCATCCATCGTATTAACATAGCGCAGACAATTAAATTAATATTTTTTCTCGCATAGCACCTCTTTCCGGGCATAAAAAGAGCATCGACAAAAACGCCGATGCTCTCATTTCAGTTTTATCCATATGTACAACATTACTTTTTTTAATGTCAGAATATTTGATTACATTATGTCAAATTAAGGCTCTCTTTCCGTGTGGTGTAAATTTGGTGTAAAACTCTTCCGGCAAAGTCAAAAATCCCTTTAAAATCAAGTATTTTCAGACATGGGAATCACACCCCACCCCGAAGAATTTTCTTTTACATAGGTCATTATAAACTATTATAAGCCTATATTCAAGTATTATTTTCTTATTTTCAGGACAGGGGACAGTCACCTGTCCTGCTGCTGACTCATTCCGGACAGACGTATCTTGGCAATCCTCTGGAATGTTTCCCATATTCAATTGCCTCTGCCGGACAATGGCAGATACAGGCCATACAATGTGTACATGATTTTCCCCAGATTGGCTTTCCATCTTTTATTCTGATATTTTCCATAGGACATAATGTCACACATTTTTTACAGGATATACAAGTGTTCTTCACGGAAAACTTATCGGCGTGGACGAACATCGGATAAAATGCTTTATTGATGATTCCGCTGCATAATTTCCCAGCAAAAGTCACCTTACTGTCTGCAAAGGGAATATTTCTTTTTAATGCTTCGCATACTTCATTAATGGAAGGCGCCGCCTGTCGGATTATTTGTTTTGCTTCTTCCTGCTCCGGTGTTTTAAACATAGCAATATAATTTTCCGGCATAACAATACGGGCACATCCCATATATTTCATATCAATTGTATTACATAATCTTTTCAGATATAAACCGGCATTTCCAATACTGTCGCCGCAAGTCATAACAAAATATATTTTCCTGCTTCCGATCAGCCTTGTTTTTGACAGCCAATCAGACACAATTCCTGGAATTCTCCACGCATATGTAGGCGTTACCACTACCCACGGCTGATCTGATATTATAGATTCATAATTATGAGACCGCAATCGTTCAAAAAGATTTTGTACCTCATCATTTACAGCATCACTTATTTTTCTCGCCACATAAGCACTGTTCCCAGTACCTGAAAAATATAAAATCATTTTTATCTACCTTCCTAATCAACATTCTTCTCACGAAATACATGTCAGTCTATTGATATTTATCTTTTAATTTCTGTATGTCTTCTTTATCAATCCATTCTTCCGAATACCCACACCTACAGCACAAATATCGCTGTACCAATACGGCTGAAAAATTTGACCACCCGATTTGAATGTTGTTTCCGGATCCATATGGTCCGGCTTTGCCTTTTATTCTGATAATGTCCGTACTATTGCACTTTGGACAACAATGTGTATTTTTCATCTTATACCCCTCCTACATCAGCCCATAGATTTCATATCTGGAAAGCATATTCTGCAGCATAAGCTTTGTACTCATAAGCTGCTTGTAAGTCACTGTCTTTGATTTTCCCTCTACCTTCATCTTCTCCATTTTACTTACTGTATCATCATATTCCTTTTGAATCGCTTGAAGCATTTTTTCAAATTTTTCTTCTCGTTCAGACATCATATCCCTCCACAATTTTAGTTGCTGTAATTATGATTATTTTACACTAAAATAATCATTTAAACACTACTTTTTTCAAACCAAAGGGACAGGTTCTGTAATTCATAAATGAGTCACAAAACCTGTCCCTTTGGCTCCTGAAAAGCTATTTGAATTGTCCCCTGTCCTACTCCCGGATTTCTTCTTTTCCGAGGGCTTCATGAATCTGCGGCATATATTTCTCCACATCCATTAACAATACACAGATAAATAATACCACGCTGATAATCAGTCCCAACCATGAAAAATCAAATTTGATCGCATTGATCACTGTCTCTGACTGTATCATTTCCTTGGGATTATAGCCTGCAAACGCAAGAATCCATCCGGTGAGCGCACTTCCGAAACCGATACCGATTTTGGAACCTATAGACTGAGAAGATGCCAAAAGTCCTTCTGAACGAATTCCTGTCTTCCACTCTCCATAGTCACAGGCATCTGCAATCAGAGCATAAACACCGGCAAACATAGGACCTGCTCCAATCAACATAAAATTTCTTTTTGAAAATTTATTGGAAAACCAGGGCATAAAAAATAAAACAATAATACCGGGAAGTTGTCCGATGGACATTAGCTGGGTCATAAACATAGGTTCTCCCAAAACAACATTACAGTAAAAAATCTGAGAACCAATGGCATTTGCATTCATGAGCAGTGTAAATGCTCCGATCAGCAGCGACAGATAAAAATATTTATTTTTTAATACTGCCGGAAGTTGCTCCTTCATTGGCAGACTTTCATTTTTCTCCATCTGGCCATCTTCACTCATACCAACAATTTCTGAAATAGTAATTCCCGGAATCAGTATTAAAATACCTGCGGTCACTCCAAGAATGATACCGGTAACTGTCCAGCCAAATTTGAACTGCATCCCTGTAATCGCCGTACCGATTACAAGCCCTACAGCATTATTACAGATAGAAGAAACAACACTGGTCGTATTTCTCTCCTTATCATTTCTTGTCATACGGGCCAGAAGCGCACTGTGAGCAATACCAAAAATTGTATATACGATACAATTCAGGAAAATATAGGTGAAGTAAGCATATACAAGTTTCATTGCCTCGCTCCACCCCCGAGGTACACTGACAATAAGAATCAGTCCGATGCACATCAACGGTGCGGATAGGATCAGCCAAGGTCTTGCTTTACCCAGCTTCGTATTTGTTCTGTCCACGATGCCGCCCATTACCAGATCGGTCACTCCGTCAAGCAGACGACAGATCACAAACATGGTACTGATTGCTGCTGCACTGATCAGTGCCGTATCTGTATAATAAGCAAGCAAAAACGATGCCATCAATGTACTCATTACATTGCCGCCGCCTGCCCCACATCCATAACAGACCTTTTTCCACATAGGGATTTGTTGGTTTTCCTTCATTTCCAGATTTCCTCCTTCGCAATTGTTACGATATTTCACATACTGTAATTATAAATTTCGGTCTCTTGACAAACAATTCGATTTCCACTAGGATTAAGTCAAAGTTGGAATTAATAATTACAATAGGGTGAAAACTGCTGCAAAAAAGGGGGAAAGCAGAATGAATACCATTTATATCAAAGAATTTACAGTACAATTTCTGGGAAGCGTCTGAGCGTCTCTATATGAACCAGTCTACCCTTTCCAAGCATATTAAAATCCTGGAAAATGATCTGGGTGTTCCTCTCTTCAAGAGAACCACACGCCGTGTGGAATTAACCAATTACGGAGAGGCTTTTCTTCCCTATGCCCAATCTATTGCCCGAATGGAATTCGAATACTCTTCCCTGCTCCTTCAGATGCGAAATATAGAAAAGGGAGCAGTAACTCTGGGCACTATTCCTTCGATGGCACAGTATAACATTACCAAAATACTAAATTCTTTTTTGAATGAATATCCGGATAGTACGGTGAAAATCATTGAAGATGACGCCAACAATCTGATGAACCTGCTTTGTGACAAACAATGTGAACTGATTTTCACAAGAGAAAGCAAACTCAATTTTGAGAAAAATTTTCTGAATGATGAAAAAGTAGTTCGTATACCTTATGTCCGCGATCATATGGTAGCATTGCTTCCGAAAGCACATCCTCTGGCAAATGAAAAGGAACTTTCTCTGCGCAGCCTGAAAGATGAAACTTTCTGTTTCATCAAAAATCCTTCCCTGATGTATGATCTGTGTGTGGATGCCTGCCAGTCCGCCAACATTATTCCAAAGATCGCTTTCACCAGCCATCGACTGGAGAGTATTTTTGACATGGTAAGTGCCGGTTCTTATGTAGCACTTCTGATGAACTGGCATACGGCTCCGCCGGAAAAAGCTGTCTATTCTCCGGACGCACCGTGGGTATCCATTGATATCACACCCCGGATTTATTCGCAAATATCGCTTTGCTATCTGAAAGACCGCAAATTGTCCTCAACTACACAGAACTTTGTTGATTTTTTTCAGAGAAAATGTTTCGAATCTAAAATTGAATCTTAATACAGGAAATATAGCTGCCACTCTTTTACCTTCGGGCAGACATATCCCGACACGTCTCTGGAATGTCTGCCATATTCAATTGCCTCTGTCACATTCAGACATTACTTTTCTCCACTTTTTCCTGCATTTTCCCTGCCATTTCCAAAAATGCCCGTTCTGATATGATAGCTAATCCCTGGCATTCATCCCCTAATACAATCAGATTATCCCCGGGATGAATCTGAAATAGTTTACGAGCTTTCGCCGGAATAACGATTTGCCCTTTATCACCAACTGTCACCATACCAAAGATGTGCTTTCCTTTTGGCGGTACGCCGAGACCATAATTGTCTCCTTTTTCGTAATTCACAAGATCATCAAGAGTTACACCAAATACATCCGCAATCGCTTTACACTGTTCGATATTCGGTAAGGATTCACCTGTCTCATACTTCGAAAGAGTCTGTCGGCTTACATTAATCTGCTCCGCCAGCTCTTCCTGAGACATACCTGACATTTTTCTCAGGGAAATAAGATTATCGCAAAACATTTTTTCGCTCCTTTCTGATTCCTAAAGAACACCAGCGTACAACCGGTATTCGTGAAACAGCTTCATTCAGCACCAATCCTCCCACAAACGCTGCCACAGCAGTCAAAACATATAAAATGACTCCCGGCAGGTTTGTATATGTATGCAAATAATAAGCACAGGCAGAAAGTGGAAGATAATGGAACACATATAGACCAAAACTGCGCTTTTTCAGAAATTCAATGGCATCATATTTTCGATCAAACCAGCGTTTTGAAGAACCAAGAACAGCAAGACACATGATCCATGCATAAGCAATTGCCAATGGACAATTGACGGTCGGCCCTACAGCATAATTCTTTCCATAGTAAACAACCGTGTAAATAATCCCGAGTATCCCGGCTGTAATCAACAGAGGAATCGCAAAACACTTCAACTCCTCCACCGTCTTTTCATTGGAGAATATAAAATATCCTGTAAAAAAAGAAAACCCATAGATGCCAAAACGATATACAGGAATAATCGGTGTATTGAAAACCTGTGCAGATAAATAGCATAATAGAAGAAATACAGTAAGCAGCCAAATGATACCTGTACCGGACTCACGCTGCACTTTCCATTTATCACTGTCAAATCTTCTAAATACCAGAAGAACCATAGATAAAATCCACATAACCTGAATCGTCCATAAGACACCTGTTCCACTAACTACCATAATCAGATACATGAAAAATCTGGACATATTTGCAGGCATATTCTCAAAAGCTCCGCTGATCGCCATATTATAATACCCCTGAATCCATCCCGTAACAAAAAGTCCAATCGTAGAAGGTACCAGAAGCTTTCTTGTTCGAGCACGAACAAACTCTCCGATATTATGCGCATCAAGATAATACTTTGCACTCATGCCACTTATGACAAACAAAATAACCATAAACCATGGATAAAGAAAATATTGTATTATATCCTGCCCATGAAATACCGTGATTGATCCAATCACTCCCTCACTAATAATGGAATTAAACATATAAATGACATGGTACAGCACGACAAGAAGAATCGTTGTGCACCGAATATTGTCTATATAATGTTTTCTCATACAAATGCCACCTTTGCTATTTATTTTAACATATAAATTATAGCAATAATGACATTTCACTTCCACCAACTATTTCAAAAAACGGACAGGGGACAGTCACCTGTCCGTGTCCTGTCCCCTGGGCCTTTTCATCACCATGTGATTATCTGCGATATTTTTTCCATACATGTTTTGCCAGAAACATATAGATTACTGCAATTCCCCAGATAAGCAACTCAATCACAAGAACAGGAATTCCGATATTTGAAGCAATCACAGCAACGGCATCCAGAACCGCATGAAGGATGATCGCCAGCAGGAACAGCGGTATGCGACATTTCTTCCCGGAAGCCGCAAACCAGACAATTACTGACAGATAAATCTGTGATGCAATGGCACCGATTCTTTCCATCGGGCTCAAAAGAAAATACCAGGCAGGTGTTGCAATCAGGGTATCAAAAGCCGCTTGCAATGTACCTCTTGCTGCTTCATCCAGAGGTGCGAGCAGCACCTGAGTCTGTCCCAGATTAATCAGGATCGAATAGATCAGATTGTTGATCATTCCCATTGTCAAAAGCACCATTGCCTCAAAGCCACCATGACCGGCTCCATACATAAGTGCATTATGGGGATCGCCATGTTCTTTCTTCAATAGAAAACGCATGGCAAGAAACCTTCCGGTCTCCTCAAAGATTCCTGCCATCAGACTACCATACAGT
>JAQXXN010000188.1 GCA_029226085.1 Thermoflexaceae bacterium | reverse complement strand
AGCTGCTGAATGTGTCATACCGGAACATCCGATTGTTTCAACTAAAGCTTCCTGAATAATACCTTCCTTAACATTTAATGTAAGCTTACATGCACCCTGCTGTGGAGCACACCAACCGATACCATGTGTAAGGCCTGAAATATCCTTTACTTCTTTATTCTTTACCCAGTTACCTTCTGTAGGAACCGGAGCAGCGCCATGATGAACGCCCTGTGCCACTGGACACATTCTTTCAACTTCCTGTGAAATAATCATTTTGTATCTCCTTTCTAAGTTCAGTACCGGATTCGGTTACTGAAGAATAAATCTACGTGTATTCTCTCATAATACGACAAATTAGTCAATTCCATTTGTAGATTATTTATCAATTTTTTATTTTTTTAATGATATTAAGTTACCGGCAAAAGATATAAAACCTATTTCTTTACCACTACTTCACCCTGCTTTTTGTAGATGCTTTTCTCTTTTACATAGCCGCGGACACTGGAAAGCGGATATATATTGGATTCTCTTCCTATAACCGTACCCGGATTTAAAACGCTTCCGCATCCCACTTCCACGTTATCTCCAATCATGGCTCCAAATTTTTTAAGACCGGTTTCCATCTTTACTCCGTCCACATTGACACAGACCAGCGTCTTATCCGACTTCACATTTGAAGTAATGGAACCTGCACCCATATGCGCCTTATATCCAAGAATGGAGTCTCCCACATAATTATAATGCGGCACCTGCACCTTGTTAAAAAGCACAACATTCTTAAGTTCGGTGGAATTCCCCACCACAGCCCCTTCTCCGACAATGGCATTTCCACGGATAAAAGCACAATGCCTTACCTCAGCTTCTTTTCCTATGATACAAGGGCCTGTAATACTGGCTGTGGAAGCCACCTTAGCGCTCTTTGCAATCCACACGTTCTCACTGGGATTATCATACTCTTCCTTTGAAAGCGTCCCACCAAGCTCCTTAATAAATGTGCCAATTTTCGGAAGCACCTCCCATGGATATGTAGCAGCCTCAAACAGCTCCTTAGCAATCGTCTCCTCCAGATTAAACAGTTCCTTAACCTCAACCATCCTATCCCTTCTCCTTTCCGGCATCATTTTATTCCCACTCTTATTCTACTGTTACTGACTTTGCCAGATTCCTTGGCTTATCCACATCGCATCCCTTAAGCACCGATGTGTAATAAGCAATCAGCTGGAGCGGAACTGCTGCTATTGCCGGCATCAGAATTTCATCCACCTCCGGAAGCCTGATAATACAGTCTGCCACACCATCTTCAATATCAAGTGTTTCACCACATACCAATACCACCATGGCACCTCTTGCCTTTACTTCCTTTATATTGCTTATGGTTTTTTCAATTAATCCTTTCTGCGTTGCAACTGCAATCACCGGCATCTGCTTTGTTACCAGTGAAATGGTTCCATGCTTTAATTCACCTGCTGCATAAGACTCTGAATGAATATAAGAAATCTCTTTAAGCTTTAAGGACCCTTCCATACTTAATGCATAATCCAGACCTCTTCCTATATAAAGAAGACTGTCGGCATTCATAAGCTTTGCAGCAGTCTGCTGGCAGATGGTCTTACATTCCAGGGTTTTTTCAATATAATCCGGTATTTCCATTAATTCACTGACATATTTTCTGCATTCTTCTTCCGTAATCTTTCCTTTTGCATATGCCACTTCAAATGCAAACAGATACATCGCCGCAATCTGCACGGAATATGCCTTTGTGGAAGCTACGGAAATCTCTGGTCCTGCATTGGTGTAAAGTACCATGTCTGCCTCTCTTGCAATGGAAGAACCAACCACATTCACCAATGCAAAGGTATCTGCTCCCAGCTGTTTTCCAAGTTTTAAGGCGGCAAGCGTATCTGCCGTTTCACCAGACTGAGAAATCACAATTAACAGGTCGCCTTCACCAATTAAAGGCTCCCGGTAACGGAATTCCGAAGCGATATCCACAATTACCGGAATTCTTGCAATTTTCTCAATCACATACTTACTTACCAGACCGGCATGCATTGCCGTACCACAGGCTACCACAAAAATCTGATGATACTGCTTTAACTTTTCTACCGTAAGACCAGTCTCTGAAAAATCCGGCATGCCATTCTTTACCCGTGGGCTGACTGTCATTTTCACCGCTTTCGGCTGTTCATGTATTTCCTTTAACATGAAATGCTCATATCCGCCCTTTTCGGCTGCATCAATATCCCAGGTTGCAGTCTGAAGTTCCTTTTCAATGACATTCTTCCGTGTATCATAAATACGGACATGTTCTGCGGTCAGTTCACAGATTTCATCCTGTTCAATCAGATAATAATCCCTTGTATACTTAAGAATTGCCGGAACATCCGATGCTATAAAATTCTCCTGCTCTCCCACGCCTACAATCAGCGGACTGTCTTTTCGCACTGCATAGATTCTGTCCGGGAAATCACGGAAAATAATTCCCAGTGCATAAGAGCCTTCGATTTCCGCAAGAACTTTTATGATGGTATCCAGCGGGTTTCCATCATAATAATAATCCAGAAGCTTTGCAACCGTTTCCGTATCCGTTTCGCTTTCAAAGCCATAGCCTTCCTTAATGAGAAAATCCTTTATTTCTTTATAATTTTCTATGATTCCGTTATGCACAATGGATATTCTCTTATTTCCGTGTGGATGAGAATTAATATCAGATGGTTCTCCATGGGTTGCCCACCTGGTATGACCGATTCCACAATGTCCGGCCGGTTTCCCGTCTTCTGCCATCTTATCCACCAGATCCTTAAGACGTCCTTTGGTCTTTTCTACCTTAATCGCATTTTTTTCAAAAACAGCAATTCCCGCAGAATCATATCCACGGTACTCAAGCTTTGACAATGCGTCAATCAGAACATCCGTACAATCTTTTTTGCCTACATATCCAACTATTCCACACATACTGAACCTCCTATAAACATCTTGCTAATACGTGGTCTAAAATTCGATAAAAATACATGTCTTCTGTATTCCATGTATTTCGGACAATAACCGATTCATAGCTTACAATATATTTTTTATCATTCTTTCCGGTGATTTCATGATGCATAAAAGACAACACACCCTGCTTTTGTAATTTCTCATACACATCAGGGTTTGTGTTTTCAAACATCTTTATGTTATTAACAACCAGAGCACCCTTATCATACAACTTTATAAGATTTTCATCAACAATATAATCACAGGTATCCTTCATCTGTTCCTCTGACAACAGCTCATTTCCGCACTGAAACAGAACTTTCCTGTCATCTTTCGAATAGAGTACGATACGTTCCACGCCAAAATAATCCACAATGTCATTAAAAATATTCTCGACAGCATACCCTTCCCCGCCAAAAACCTTGTCTGTTATTTTACAGATAATCTCACTCTTGCTCATTCCTTTTCGGCTGTTAATACCGATATTTTCAATGCCCTGTTTTAAAATCTCTTCAACCGTTCCGTGTTTTTCCAGATTATATGTGATATAACGATTCTTTCCCTTATTCTTGGCACGATAAAGAAGATAATCTGCAAGAAGGAATAAATCATTAAAGGAATCCGTATCATTTGGATACGATGCACATCCAATGGAAGTAGAAATATGAAATCCATCCTTCTCATCGGAATAGGCATTCAAAATTCCATTTTTAATGCTTCGAAGAAGACTTCTTAAATCTTCATGATTCTCCATATAATCCAGTACAATGAAAAACTCATCCCCGCCGATTCGTCCTGCACTGCCAAATCCTTCTACTTCACTACTGATAATGGAAGCACATTTTCTTAAAACCTCATCACCCTTCATGTGTCCGTAATTATCATTGACGGACTTAAAGTCATCAATATCAATAATTGCAATGGAGGTTTTCTCCTTTAACTGATCAATCCGCTTTTTGGCAAGATTCGTTATATCCTCTTTTAAAATCAATCCTGTAAGCTGGTCACGCCGGACCGTCTCATTGGCATAATGCATTCCGGAAATTCTTACATTTCCCACAGTTTTCACGTGTACATCTTTATGGTAAAGCGCCATTCCGGTAATTTTCGTACTCTTTTGCTGTTCAAAATGAAATGTAGCTGTACCAGTGGTATAATCACCTACACCTGAAATATTATATTCAAAACTGCGTATTCCATTTCGCAAATCCGAAAACAAACTGTCAATCTTCATAACTTCCGATTCGTTCAGCATCGTTATGGTCTTTTCTCTCCATTTTTCAAGAGATATCGTTTCAACCACATGTTTTTCCGGTTTGAACTGAAAGGAAGTGATTGTATCCGTTTTCCGGTCATAGATATAAGATATGCTGTTAAATTGTGACAATAACGCATTATATTCTTTAATTTCAAATTTCAGCTGTCTGTTTTCATGATACAGGCAATCTATCCTGGCCATCTGTATCGTTACCGTACCAGACGCATCGTATTTTTCGATTCCTGCTGCCATCTCATAAAAATTACCGTTTTCATCGGATAAATGAAGTAAGAAGCCCTGTTCTTCCTGATTCTTCTGAATCTTTTCCTGAAGCATCTCCCTATCCGCCTGTGGCATCAGCATATCAAAGGTATTATAAAGCCTTCTGCCAAGAAATTGATAAAATGCCGTATTGGCAGTTACAATATCAAATGTTGTACTCTTAACTTTTACCTCAAAAAAATTATCTGCTCTTTCCATATGTGACCCTTCACCTGTAATATTTGGAAGCTTCATCAAAATATCGAATCAGCTGTGATTGATTGTTCAGCTTAAATACCCCGTAAGTTCTGTTTTTTATAAAATTCTTCAGTTTTTCCATATATTCTTCTTC
>JAQXXN010000187.1 GCA_029226085.1 Thermoflexaceae bacterium | reverse complement strand
TGCACCACCTATGATAGCAGCCCATTTTAGGAACCGGGGTTGCGCAGAATCGTCTTCATAAAAATAAAAATTGGTAACCTTAGGGAATAAATCAGGCATTAGAAATCTCGTCTGGCAATAAGGACATCCTGCCATTAATTCCTTAATTCTGCTGACGGCACCACATGATGGACAGCAATAAAAATCATTTTCCATCACGCTGCTCTCTACAATAGTATCGGTCACAATCGCATTAATACCTACAACACTTTCCCGCATGCTAATGCAAGTACCATCCTTGAAATATTTCTGTGTTTTCTTACCGATAGAAACCCTTCTCTCATGAGAATACTTCTCATCATTCCAATTAACTCTTTTTGCCGGCATCTGTTCCTCTAACGGAACGATTTCCATGGTCGATTTTAATCCCTTCTCTTTCCATCTGGAATACTGCAATTTTAATGCATAGGATAGATCCGCCCCCGCAATATCCGGCGTTATACCGGTGCGGGCAAAACTCTGCATTTTGACTGCCATTCTTTCTTCAGGCACTTTTTTACTGCCATCCCACTGTCTTGTTCCATCGCTGGCTCTGTAACTCACTTTCATTCTCCCGATTCTAAATAAAAATTATTTACCAAATTTATATAATATCGCTTTCATCGGACAATTTTTTGTACAAAGTTTATAATCTATACATTTTATTACATTAAAGTCAATTGAGAACCGATTTTCCTTATTCAGAGCTTCTTTTTGGACAGAAAATTATAAACTTATTTATTCAAGAAAACTTTGTTAATTAATATGCCTCACATGCTCCATATGATGTTATAAAATCCATCAAACTATATTTGGCCGAATTAGCAATTAAACCTTTTGTTCTTTCTCTTAAACAATTTCCTTGATATGTCCTCTGGCAGTACCAAATTTATTTCCTGCCAAAAGATACTTCTTCAATTCTCTTTGGAGCGTTGTTTTTTCAGGCAACTTATCATCCACAGTATCATATCCCGGGAATATCCATCCCATATACCAGGTTGCTTCTCGATCGATATAATCAATCTGAAATAGTTTTTGGAAAGCAACAATTCTTGAGTTCTCTCCGAGGAGCTCCTGCAATTCCGGCATCAGCATCCAGGTGTCAGATGTCAGCCTGACATCCTTCCAGTCTGGGTAATGAGTTCCTCTAAAGTGATAAAAAGTAGCTAGTGACTCCCGAATGGAATCCTTGCTCATATCGGCATCAGAAGGAATATGAATAGCGATTTCCCGTTCTTTACCATCAACAAGTTCATATTCCAATGCTCCGATACGAAATTCCTGAACCATCATCTGTCTAGGGAACCACCATGCCCACACATATTTGAAGGTTCCCCAGGTAGCATAATGCTCATTTAAGAATCTGGTACAAAATTTCATAGTGGCAACGAAAACATCATTGCCTATTCCTCGTTTTACATATTCACCATATGTATATTGGCAAAGAATATTCAGCTGCTCCCATAGAATTTTCATGCTAGCAGGGTCATCCCCCAGATAATTCTGGAGTTCTCGGACCCCTTCTTCCCATTCTTCCCGTACACACAGTTTGCGATAAATTTCCTCCGGAATTTCCTGTATTCTTTTTGCTTCATACTCATCAAGTAAAGCAACAACCTCCTGAGGTAATTCCAGCAATTTATATAATTGTTTATGATCTAATTCTATCATTTGTTTATCCAGCCCCCACTTCTTAATTAATTTCGTTTTTTCTTTGCTCGCTCATCTATTGATACGACTATTCAGGAAGAACACTCACCCGCACCTGATCGGCTCTTCCATCCTTTTCAGAACCTCAGGACAGCCAGAAAACACATATTATTACCTGTAAATCTAAGTCTAGGAAAATCTTGATTTTTCTAACCTTCCTGTAAATTCATGTCAAAATAAGAAAACAGAAAATCATTCAAGTTAGAAAATGCTTTAATGGTTCGCCTTTTACATCACAATGTGGATTAAATTTGGTGTCTGTTAACTCATGTGTCTCATTCAATCAATCACTTTCGGTGGCAACCTTCCACCCAAAATCATGCAGGAAAATAAAATTGCAGTAATGATTTTGTCAATCATTACCGCAAAAAAGACGTTCCCAGCGGGAATCGAACCCACAACTAGCGCTTAGGAGTTCAAGTCCATACAGAAAACATATATTATTATCTGTAAATCTAAGTCAAGTAAAGTCTTGATTTTTCTAACCTTCCTGTAAATTCATGTCAAAATAAGAAAACTGAAAATCATCTAAGTTAAGCACCTCTCGCTGACAAATGAGTGACATTGTCACCCTGAGGGTTCAACCATTCCGTTCCTACGAATTCATATTTATGGCTACCATTCTCATTTAGCAATGCAGTAATGATAACACTGTTTTCTTATTAGATTACTTATATTATAACGTGTACGAGGTCGGATGTCGATTGTTTTTTGACCATTATTTACTTCTATTTGCTTTAACTTAAAAAGCCGTAAGCTAATGCTCCCAGCTTTACATTTTTTTATTCCATCAGTTTTACAAACTTGAATTTATCTTTTCTTATATGTCACCACAACTCCAACCACCGAAGTCAAAAAAACAATCGGTGCGAGTCTTACAAACAAGAATTCAAACCCATGCAGTATTGTTCCTGCCACTGCCAACTCAGGATCATTGTAATTCCAA
>JAQXXN010000186.1 GCA_029226085.1 Thermoflexaceae bacterium | reverse complement strand
GAGAACACGAGAGGGTATGCTTTTTGAGAATTGTTGCTCTTTTCTTACACAATACCTCCATACCCAGAGGCAATCCGCCAGGACGGCGGATTGAGTCTGCTTTGCCCATGGATGGGCATTTGCAGACGACTCGTCACTGGTTAGCAAATAAAATGTATTGTGTTAGAAAAGACACAATTCGAAACCTGCATCCCCTCTCGTGTTCTCTATGACAGCCCTCCACAGTCTACCCACATCCGGCAGGAGAACCCGACACTTCAGCCCCACAAACCCCAATTTATATGCCCCTGCAAAATTACATCAACAGAATCAATCCCCCTATCCGCATGGAAAACTTACCATTTCTCTATGCGGCTTTTTTTGTCTTTTTTTTCGTGCACTATTGACAAAGAGGAGGATTATGTTATAATGACCTAAATATATTTACCTAAATATATTTAGATAAATTAATTTAATCGGAGGATTTTTAACATGACATTTGATAAGGTAAAAGACATTATCGTTGAAACAATTAACTGCAGTGCTGAGGATGTTACACTGGAAGCAAATCTTAAGGAGGATTTGGATGCGGATTCTTTAGACGCGGTAGAACTTAACATGGCACTGGAAGAAGCATTTGGACTTTCTATTTCAGATGAAGACCTGATGGGATTCGTTACGGTTAAGGATATTGTAGATTATATTGACAGTCATCTTGAATAAAGAGGAAGAGTGGACATTGTAAATGAATATCGAAGAAGTATATAAGCTGATGGGAAAGTTTGAAGGCTCTTTGCTTACAGAAATGGAGCTGGAGATGGAAGGTGTGAAGATTTCCCTGAAAAAAGGATTGTCGGATATGAGAGGCATATCCGGAGTAAGCCATGCAGACACGGCTGTTGTTTTGACGGACAATGCAGGTAAGACAAAGACAGTACAAAAGAAGGAAGAAATAAAGACAGAAAGTCAGGATGCAGTTCTGGTAAAGGCACCTCTTGTTGGTACATTTTACCGTGCAGCATCACCGGAGGAAAAGCCGTTTGTAATGGTTGGACAGAAGGTGAAAAAGGGTGATGTGGTTGGTATCATTGAGGCAATGAAACTCATGAACGAAATCACGGCACCACAGGACGGTATCATTGAGGCAATAGAGACTGAGGATGGCAGCATGGTTGAATATGACGAAGTGCTTATGAGAATAAAGCAGTCAAATTAAGCTGTCCGAATGAAACAGTCAAAAAGTGAGTAAAACGAGGTTAACCATGTTTAAGAGAATTCTTGTGGCAAACAGAGGAGAAATTGCATTAAGAATTATTCGCTGCTTAAGGGAGATGGATATCGAAACAGTCATCGTATATTCAACGGCAGATGCACAGTCTCTTCCGGTAATGATGGCAACATACAGTGTCTGCATCGGACCGGCAAAGGCAGCACAAAGTTATCTGAATCAGGATACGATTATTGAAACTGCCAAAAAGATGAACTGTGATGCAATTCATCCGGGATATGGATTCCTTTCTGAAAATGCAGAGTTTGCCAGAAAATGTGAAGAAAATAATATTATTTTCATAGGCCCGTCCTCCGAACTGATTGAAAAAATGGGAGATAAACAGGCGGCAAGAACACTCATGCAGGAAAATGATGTTCCGGTTGTCCCGGGTTCGGACGGTCTTTTGAATAATGCAGAGGAAGCAGTACTGGCTGCCGAAAAAATCGGGTATCCGGTGCTGGTAAAAGCATCAGCCGGTGGCGGCGGAAAGGGTATGAGAAAGGCATTCAACCGTGAGGAACTGGTTAGTGCATTCGAAACGGCGAAAGCAGAAGCCAAGGCAGCATTCGGTGATGACAGCATGTACATGGAAAAGCTGGTTTTAAAGCCGCATCACATTGAATTTCAGATACTGGCAGATAAGCTTGGAAATGTTACATATCTGGGTGAAAGAGACTGCTCCATCCAGAGAAGAAACCAGAAACTTTTAGAAGAATCACCGGCATGGGTGCTTGATGAAAAGCTTCGGAAACAGATGGGCGAGACCGCCGTACGTGCAGCAAAGGCTGCGGGATATTACAGTGCCGGTACGGTGGAATTCATTCTGGATCAGGACGGTAAGTATTATTTTATCGAAATGAATACAAGAATTCAGGTAGAACATCCGGTAACGGAGATGATTACAGGAATCGACCTGATAAAAGAACAGATAAGGATTGCTGCGGGCATGAAGCTGAGCCACACGCAGGATGAAATTAAGCAGAAAGGCCATGCCATTGAATGCAGAATTAATGCGGAGAGTGTTGGCAAAATTGATTTTCTGCATTTTCCGGCAGGATGCGGCGTAAGAGTGGACAGTCACCTTTATACAGGATATGAAGTCAGTCCGTTTTACGATTCCATGGTAGCTAAGATTATTGTAAGCGGCAACACAAGGCTGGATGCCATCCGGAGGATGAGAAGGGCACTGGAGGAACTCACCATCGAAGGGCTTCGTACCAATGCAGAATTCATGCATCTTCTTACTTATCATCCGGAGTTTATTAAAGGAAATTATAATACGGCTTTCTGGGAAGAACATAGCGGCACCATCATGAAATGGTATGAAGAAGGTAGAGGTGAAATAGAGAATGAATGATATCTTTCTTTTAAAAAGAAGGAAACTTGATTCACTGCTGAGATTAAGAAAAAACACTGCACCGGATGAAATTTTTGAGTGCCCGGGATGCCATGGAAAGATAAGTTCGGATAAATTAAAAAAGAAATATTTTGTCTGTCCGGACTGTAATTATTACTTTTCCATGAGCCCGATGGACCGGATTGCAATGATAGGCGATGCGGACAGTTTCCGGGAGATTTCACCGGACCTTCGAACCAGAAATCCGCTGGACTTTCCAGGCTACATGAAAAAGCTGGAAGCAAACCGGAAAAAAACAGGACAGGAGGATGCCATTGTAACAGGCGTTCTTAAGATAAACGGGAAAAAGGCGGCAGTAGGTGTTCTGGACAGCCGCTTTCTCATGGGAAGCATGGGAACGGTTGTGGGGGAAAAGATTGCATTGCTTGCCGAATATGCGGCAAAAAGAAAGCTACCGCTTATTTTATTTAGTGCCAGCGGCGGAGCCAGAATGCAGGAAGGACTTTTTTCCCTGATGCAGATGGCAAAAACCTGTGCGGCAGTGGAGAAATTTAAAGAGTCAGGAGGACTATATATTTCCTGTCTTACCAATCCGACTACGGGTGGTGTCAGCGCAAGTTTTGCGAATCTTGGCGACATTATCATGGCAGAACCGGGAGCATTGATTTGTTTTGCAGGTCCGAGAGTCATTGAACAGACAATAGGACAGACACTTCCGGAAGGCTTTCAGAGGTCGGAATTCCTTCTGGAGCATGGAATGATAGACATGGTCTGTGAGAGGTCGGAAATGAAAAACGTGATTTCGCGTCTGATTAAGATGCATCAGAGAGTGTGAGAAAGCATGGGTGAAAATAAGAATATTACGCCTTATGAAAGAGTCCTCACTGCAAGAAAGAAAAACAGACCGTTAATAACGGATTATATTGACGCACTATTTGAGGATTTTATTGAATTAAAGGGCGACAGGTTATCAAAGGAAGACGGCAGTATTCTGGGTGGCGTGGCAATGTTTCACGGAGTACCGGTTACGGTCATGGGGCACAGAAAAGGCAGAACAACGGAAGATAACATAAAATATAATTTTGGCATGCCATCGCCGGAGGGATACCGGAAGGCAATCCGTCTGATGAAACAGGCGGAGAAATTTAACCGGCCGGTCATTACCTTTGTGGATACGCCGGGTGCTTATCCGGGAATGGAAGCAGAAAGCCATGGACAGAGCACGGCGATTGCAGAAAGTATAGCATGCATGTGCCGGCTTAAGGTTCCTGTTGTTACCATTATCACAGGAGAGGGAAGCAGCGGCGGAGCACTTGCCATTGCAGCGGCAGACAGTGTATGGATGCTTGAAAATGCCGTATATTCCATATTATCGCCGGAAGGTTTTGCGGCAATCATGTGGAAGGATTCCAAAAAGGCAGCAGAGGCATGTGACATCATGAAGATTACGGCAGGTGAACTTCTGGAATACGGATTGATTGACGGTATCATACCGGAGGACAGGAAGTGTTTCCAGACAATCAATAAAGTAATAGCCGAGGAATTAATCCGGCTTAATAAAATGAGCAGCAGCGCCCTTGTTTCAAACAGGTATAAAAAGTACCGTGACCTGGACGGATTGTATAAGCCTGTGCGGGCTGCGCAGGACATCATGAAAAAATAAAGTGAGGATGCAGCATGCAGGGAATACATATTGTTGCTACCGGAAAAGCGGTTCCTGCCCGTACGGTAACAAATGATGATTTAAGCAGGACTGTGGATACCAGTGACGAATGGATTCGAACCAGAACCGGTATCCGGCAGAGACATATATGCGAAGAAGAAACATGCGTAAGTCTTGCGGCAGACGCAGCAGGAGAAGCGCTTCTTCAGGCTGGAATTGATAAGGAACAGATAGGATATGTGGTTGTGGCAACCACAACACCGGATTATGCATTTCCTTCGGTGGCATGCATGGTTCAGAAAAAACTGGAATTATCCAGTGAGGTAATGGCATTTGACATCAGTGCTGCCTGTTCAGGTTTCCTATATGGATTAAATATATGCAGAAGTCTTCTAATGACAGGGAAAAAGAAATATGCTCTGTTAATAGGCAGTGAACAGATGTCAAGAATCACGGATTTTACAGACCGGTCAACCTGCGTTCTTTTCGGAGACGGTGCGGGGGCCGTACTTTTAGAAGCAGATGACAGTTTATTTGTCCACAGGGCATGGTCGGATGGCAATTCGGAAGTACTGTTCTGTAAAGGTGTGGGAAATCCCGATGCCTTCATTAAGATGGATGGAGGACAGGTATTTAAATTTGCGGTAAAGGTAATAAAGGAAGGCATTGATGCAGTGCTTCTGGAAGCAGGTCTTACCATGGAGGATATCGATTACGTGGTTTGTCATCAGGCAAATGAAAGAATTATCGACCATGTAAGTAAAAAATACGGTGAGAATAAGGAAAAATTCTTTATGAATATTGCCGGATATGCCAATACCTCAGCGGCAAGCATACCGATTGCACTGGATGAAATGGTGAAGGAACAGAAGTTAGAAAAGGGAATGAAAATAATCTGTGTCGGATTTGGTGCAGGATTTACATGGAGCAGTGCATTGCTGACAATATAATATACAAATGCAATATGAAGAATATAGTATCCGAAAAGGGATCAGAAATGAGGATGGAAATGAAGCTGAACGAAATACTTGGAATTAAATATCCGTTTATTCAGGGCGGCATGGCAAACATCGCCACGGGAGAATTTGCGGCAGCAGTCTCCAATGCAGGCGGGCTTGGACTGATTGGTGCAGGCGGAATGAATGTGGATAGTCTTAGGGAGAATATCAGAAAGTGTAAGAGTTTAACAGGAAATGTCTTTGGTGTTAATCTGATGCTCATGCATCCGCAGGCGGATGAAATGGCACAGGTTATCGCAGAAGAAGACGTTAAGGTAGTAACCACGGGTGCCGGCAATCCTGCAAAGTATATTCCTCTCTGGAAGGAAAAAGGGATGATTATCATGCCGGTTGTATCCGGTGTGGCATTGGCAAGAAAGATGGAATCTTTAGGCGTTGATGCCGTGATAGCAGAAGGTACGGAAAGCGGTGGACATGTGGGTGAAATGACAACCATGACACTGGTGCCTCAGGTAATTGATGCGGTCAATATCCCTGTGGTTGCAGCAGGCGGAATTGCAGATGGAAGACAGCTTACGGCGGCATTTGCACTGGGAGCATGCGGAGTACAGCTTGGCACGTGTCTGCTTGTATCCGAAGAATGTCCGATTCATCGGGCATACAAGGAAGCAGTGTTAAAGGCAAAGGATAATGACACAATTGTGACAGGAAGAATTGCAGGAACTCCGGTTCGTATCATCAAGAATACCATGGCAAGAGAATATGTAAAGCAGGAAAAAGCTGGTGCTGATAAGATGGAACTTGAAAAATACACGCTTGGTTCCTTAAGAAGAGCTGTGTTTGAAGGTGATGTTAAGACCGGTTCCCTGATGGCAGGTCAGGCAGTGGGACAGCTTAAGGAAATCAAGCCGGTGAAGCAGATTTTTGAGGAAATGTATTCCGAATACGAACTTACGGTAAAGAGACTGGGGCAGGAGCAGTAAATGAAAATAAAAAATAAGGAATTGCCTGTTCCTATCATACAAGGGGGAATGGGAGTCGGTGTTTCCCTTTCCTCCTTAGCCGGGAATGTGGCAAAATGCGGTGGAATGGGTGTGATTAGTTCCGTTAATGCAGGTTATCAGGAAGAAGATTTTGATAGAAACCCAAGAGAGGCAAATCTTCGGGCATTAACGTATCACATAAAAAAAGCAAAAGAAATATCACAGGGAAACGGAATGGTTGCTGTCAATATCATGACTGCAGTTTCAGATTATGAGAATGCCTGTAAATGTGCAGTAGAGGCAGGGGCAGATGCAATCATATCCGGTGCGGGTCTGCCGTTAAAGCTTCCGGAATATACGAAGGGAACAGACACATTATTTGCACCGATTGTGTCAAGCGGCAAGGCGGCAGCGCTGTTATGCAGAAATTACAGTAAAAAATATGATGTGGTTCCGGATTTTATCGTGTTGGAAGGAAATCATGCAGGAGGACATCTTGGCTTTAAGCAGGAAGAACTTCTGGATGGTACCGCTCTTGAAAATGATGCTATCCTTGCGGATGTACTGGATGCAATAAAGCCATATGAAGAACAGTATCAGACAACCATTCCGGTATTTGTGGCAGGCGGAGTATTTGACGGGGAAGACATGGCACATTTTCTTTCTCTTGGAGCCTCCGGTGTACAGATGGCTACAAGGTTTATTGCCACCGATGAATGTGATGCCCATGTTAATTTTAAGAAAGTGATTGTCAATGCCAAAAAAGAAGACATCATGATAATAAAAAGTCCGGTGGGAATGCCTGCAAGGGCAATTAACAGTCCGTTATTAAAGAGGCTTTCTGTCGGTGAAAAATTTACGGCAAAAATCTGTAACGGCTGTCTTACAGGCTGCCTGCGTGGCGATAAGACACCGTACTGTATCAGCCGTGCATTAATTGAGGCAGTAAAGGGCAATTGGGAAGACGGGTTGTTTTTCTGCGGTGATAATGCATATCGCGTGAATGAAATCATTCCTGTAAAACAGCTTATGGAAACCATAGAAAAAGAATGGAGGAACAGTCAGTGAAAATCGTATTTTTATATGCCGGTCAGGGAAGCCAGAAAGTCGGAATGGGAAAAGACATGTATGAAGAATTCCAGGAATACAGGGAAATCGTTGATTCCATCAATCTTTTGCTTGATTTTAAGAAGCTGATGAATGAAGGCCCTATTGAGGAACTTTCACAGACCGAAAATACACAGCCATGTATGTCCGTATTTGCGGCAGGCGTAACAAATGTATTAAAGAAAAACGGTATCAGACCGGATGCAGCCTGTGGATTAAGCCTTGGGGAATATGGTGCCCTTCATGCGGCAGAAGTCTTTGATGCAGATACCTATGTGAATATCACGGCATTCCGCGGAAGAAAAATGATGGAAGCGGCAAAGGGACATCACTGCAGCATGAGTGCCATTCTGGGAATGGATGCAAAAACCGTGGAAGAAGCATGCAAGGCGAGCAAGGATAAAGGATTTATTACCCTGGCAAATTATAACTGCCCGCAGCAGTATGTCATCTGTGGAGATGAAGAAGCCGTTCTGGCTGCAGAAAGCTATCTTAAGGAAGCAGGGGCAAAGCGCTGTGTACGATTAAATGTCAGCGGACCGTTCCATACCAAATACATGGAGCCTGCGGCAGAGGCTTTGAGGGAAAAGCTTGAGAGTATTTCGTTTCATGAACCGGAAATTCCAGTTGTACTAAATGTAACCGGTGATTTCTTAAAAGAAAATGAGAATCTTAAGGAGATGCTTGAAAAACAGGTAAAGAGCAGTGTTCATTTTGAAGAGTCCTTAAGGAAACTAATGGAAGCAGGGGCAGATACCTTCATTGAAATCGGACCGGGAAATGCATTAAGCGGTTTTGCCAAAAAGACGGCAAAGGCACTGGAAAAAGAAGTAAAAATCATTTCCATTGATACAGCAAAGGATTTAAGAAACCTGATTGAAAACAAGGAGGTTCTCATAAATGGATAACAAAAAAACGGCGCTTGTAACCGGAGGAAGCCGCGGTATCGGAAGAGCAGTCTGCGTAAGACTTGCAAAAGCCGGTATGGACATTGTATTTAACTATAATTCCGGTAAGGAAGCGGCAGAAGAAACAAAGAAGCTTTGTCTTTTAGAAAATGTGAATGTTCTGGCAGTCCGGGCAGACGTAAGTAATCCTGAGGATTGTGAACGGCTGGTTAAGGAAGCAATGGAATTTGGAGGCGGACACATTGATGTGCTGGTTAATAATGCCGGAATCACAAGAGATAATTTAATCGTGAAAATGTCGGATAAGGATTTTGATGATGTGCTTAATGTAAACCTTAAGGGTTATTTTTACATGATGCGCGAGGTTTCTAAGATTATGTTAAAACAGCGCTTTGGCAAAATCGTCAATATCAGCAGTGTTGTGGGTGTCATGGGTAATGCCGGACAGGTAAATTATGCGGCAAGCAAGGCAGGCGTAATCGGAATGACAAAATCTCTTGCAAGGGAGCTTGCATCCCGTAAGATTACGGTAAATGCCATTGCACCGGGAATGATTGAAACAGACATGACAAGTGTAATCAGTGATGCAGCAAAGGAAAAGATGCTTGCATCCATTCCGTTTAAGGCAATGGGTAAGGCAGAGGACATTGCTAATACCGTGGCATTTCTTGCCGGTGACGAAAGTGGTTATATTACAGGTCAGGTAATTTGTGTGGATGGAGGAATGGCGATATGAGAAGAGTGGTTGTGACAGGGCTTGGTGCCGTAACACCAATCGGAAACAGTGTAAGTGAAATGTGGGAATCCGTAAAGGCAGGAAAATGTGGTATTGCACCGATTACCCTGTATGATACCACGGACAGAAAGGTAACCCTTGCGGGTGAAGTGAAGAACTTTGTACCGGAAGACCATCTGGATAAGCGGGAAGTAAGAAAGATGGACCGTTTCACCCAGTTTGCCATGACTGCTGCAAAGGAAGCCGTGGAGGATGCAGGATTTAACACCGAAGAACTGGATTTGACACGGTGTGGTGTTATTGTATCCACGGGAATTGGCGGTTTAACCACCATTCAGGAAGAGGATGCCAAGGGAATGGAGAAAGGATATGACAGGGTTTCTCCGTATTTTATTCCTATGACCATATCCAACATGGCAGCAGGAAAGATTGCCATTGAATATGGCTTTAAAGGAATGTGCAGCTGTGTTGTCACGGCATGTGCAAGTGGTACCAATGCAATCGGTGATGCGTTCCGTCATATTCGTGACGGATATGCGGAGATGATGCTTTGCGGTGGAACAGAAGCCAGCATTACACCGCTGGGAATCGGCGGTTTTACATCTCTTAAGGCATTATGCCAGTCTACCGACCCAAATCGTGCATCTATTCCGTTTGATAAGGAAAGAAGCGGATTTGTCATGGGTGAAGGTGCGGCAATCCTGGTTCTTGAAGAGTATGAGCATGCTGTAAAACGAGGTGCCAAAATCTATTGTGAAGTCGCAGGATATGGCGCAAATTGTGATGCCCACCATATCACGGCGCCACTGGAAGACGGAAGTGGTGCAGCAGCCTGCATGAGACTTGCAATGGCAGACGGCAATGTAGGGCCGGAAGAAATCAATTACATTAATGCACACGGAACTTCAACTCCGCTTAACGATAAGGGAGAAACAAAGGCAATCCGGGGTGCATTTGGAGAATATGCGGATAAATTAATGGTCAGCTCCACAAAATCCATGACAGGTCATCTTCTTGGGGCAAGTGGTGCCGTGGAAGGTGTGATTACTGCACTTAGTGTAAAGAATGACTTTGTTCCGGCAACCATTAATTATAAGGAACCGGATGAAAACTGTGATCTGGACATTGTGCCGAATGAAGGAAGAAGCACGACAGTTAATTATGCAATGTCGAATTCTCTTGGATTTGGTGGACACAATGCATCCATAATTTTTAAGAAATTTAATTAGTCAAATAATTTTAGATGGGAATTGATGAAAATGGAACTTAATTCAAATGAAATACAACAAATTCTTCCACACAGATATCCGTTTCTTCTGGTGGACAGGATTACGGAGTGTGTACCGGGTCAGATGGCAAAGGGGATTAAATGTGTATCTGCCAATGAAATGCAGTTTCTCGGACATTTTCCACAAAAACACGTCATGCCGGGTGTACTGATTCTGGAAGCACTGGCACAGACAGGTGCCGTAGCGATTCTTACAGAAGAAGAAAATAAGGGGAAAATCGTTCTGTTTGGCGGTATCAAGGCTGCCCGGTTTAAGAGACAGGTAGTACCGGGAGATGTTCTGGAACTTTCCTGTGAAATTATTACGCGAAAAGGTCCTGTGGGCATTGGAAAAGCAACCGCTTTTGTAAATGGAAAAGTGGCAGTTTCTGCCGAACTTACATTTGCAATTGACAGTGAAAGCTGATATACTTCAACTATTGGAGGTGTACTATGCTTCAGGAGTCTTTTAATAACGTGTATACAAAGTTTAAACTGCATTTTTACCAGAAGGTATTTGAAAAATGGCAGGACAGGGAGGCTTCCCTTACAACAGTTGAGACATTCTGCATGGAAATCATATATGCAATTAAGAATCCAACGGTAAATGAATTTGCAAGAATAGCCAATCTTTCTTCGCCGAATGCTGCCTATAAGGTCAATAATCTGATTAAAAAAGGGTATCTTCGTAAGGTACAGTCCCAGACGGATAAGAGAGAATATCATCTGGAAGTAACGGAGAAATACGTGAATTACTATAATATCAGTTATCAGTACATGGAAACGGTAATGCAAAGAATTGAAGAACGGTTTAGTGAAGAAGAATTAAAGATTATGGAAAAAATTTTAAATGTAATGGATGAAGAACTCATGCCGGAGATTAAGCTCTAAAAAAAGGGTATTCCCAGACATCATCAGGATGCGGGAATACCCTTTCTTATTGATTAAACAGGAATTTACTTTTTGTATGTATTTATGTATTTTTCTGTAAATTCACGGCTGTTACAAGGCCGCCCGTATAAATATCCCTGGATAAAATCAGGATGAAGCTCATCCAGTTTTTCTCTTTCATGTTCGGTTTCAATGCCTTCAAGACATACATCCAGGTTAATGTCGTGTGCCATGTTAACAACATTGGTTATCAGGGTAAAGTCAAAGTCTGTTTTCAGCGCATTTGCCACGAAGGTACGGTCAATTTTCAGCGTGTTGACTTTCATGTTGTGAAGGTAAACAAGATTGGAATATCCGGTTCCGAAATCATCGATAGCCATGCCGATGCCGCGTTCATTGAAATTATTAATGAGACGCTTAATCTTGGAATCGGATTCAATCTGTCCGCTTTCGGTAAATTCGAAAATGATGGTCTCAGGATTAACGTGGTTTTGGTCAATGCAGTCGATGATTTCATCCACAACGTTACTTTTTAGAATCTGTACATAAGACAGATTAATGTGCATCTTAAAATCGGGAATGACTTTCTGCCATTCCCTGCATTGTGCGATGGCAGTCTCAAAAACCCATCTTCCCACAGGAATAATCAGTCCGCTTTCTTCCAGTATCGGAATGAATTCCGATGGATATACATTCTGGTAAGTATCATTTTTCCAGCGTAACAGTGCCTCCGAACCGCATACCCGGTTATTGTCAGGATTGATGACAGGCTGATAAAATACCTCAAAACCCTTGTAGGAAGCGTTGACTGACTGGCGAAGACATTCACAAATGTCCAGTTTCCGGATGTATGTATTATAAGTGTCAAGATCAAAGATGAAGGCGCAGTTTCTCCCGTTCCTCTTGGCTTGGTGTAAGGAAAATTCAGCCTTATGAAGGATGTCTTCCGGAGCATCGGATTCCGTAAATTCTGCAATTCCGGCAGAAATGGTATAGATTGCTTTATATTCAAAGGAACTGGTAAGCTGTGAGATGTAATTTCGGATGGTGTTGTACAGGTTCTTTGATTTGAGAATATTACCATTGTCATAATCCACCAGAAGAAATCCACTGCCGTCAATCCGGTAAAGATAAGTGGAAGATTCTTTTAATCTGGAAATGCAGTCTGCCAGTGATTTTAAGATATCATGGACAATTTCAGTTCCGTGAACATCATTAATCTGTTTCAAATTATCAATTCCAATCATCATCATGCAGCCGTTATGGGAACTGCCATCCGGAACCAGTTTTGAAAAATCATGATATATCTGGTTGTCCATCTTAAGACCTGTGATATTATCTGCTTTTTTATCTGTGCCGATTTCGGAAATCCGGCCCACTAAAACTAACTCATCATTGCATTCATCCAGATTGGCAATCATGCCGCGGCAGCTGATCCAGACAATGTTGCCGTTCCGGTCAATCCAGCGGTATTCCAGATTGTGCTCGGTTTTTTTGCGTTCTTTTAAGTCAGTAACATCAAGGGAGAGTTTTTCACGGTCTTCCGGATATACAATGTTCATGATGATTTCCGTGGCATTGGAAAAAATACTGTCAGGAAATGCAAACTTTTTCACTGCTTCCGAGGAGATACTGTAATAATCACGTGTTATGTTAAAATAGAACAGATAATCCTCCGTGCATTGGCCGATTAATGACACGGCATATTCAAACTGCGAATTGCTTTTGCATAAAGCAGGTACTGTTTTTGGCACGTAACCACCCCCAATTTCAATATTATGATTCAGACACGTCATTCTGAATCCTTACTGTTATTAATATTATACTATTTTTTCCGGGTAAGGTCTAGATTTTATCTGAAATTCTTTCCTGTTTTGTATTTGTTCTTATTTATCCTTGAAATGTGAAATCATTTGCGCTAAAATGATTCTATCTATTTTTTTAGGATTTATTTTATTGAAAGGTGACGTTTGAACATGGAATTTAATGTTGCAGTTATTCCGGGCGATGGAATCGGTCCGGAGATTGTCACGGAAGCAAGAAAGGTTCTTGACAAGGTGGCAGAAAAGTATGGACACAGGTTTCAGTACACGGAGGTGTTAATGGGTGGTGTGTCCATTGATGCTTATGGAGTTCCTCTTACGGATGAGGCTTTGGAGACAGCGAGAAAAAGCGATTCGGTTCTGCTTGGAGCAGTCGGTGGTAATGTGGGCAATTCCAGATGGTATGATGTTGCACCGGATTTAAGACCGGAAGCAGGACTTTTGAAAATACGCAAGGGACTTGAGTTATTTGCCAATATCCGTCCGGCGTATCTGTATGATGAGTTAAAGGATGCATGTCCGCTTAAGGATGAGGTTATCGGTGACGGCTTTGACATGGTAATCATGAGAGAGCTTACCGGTGGTATTTATTTTGGTGAAAGACATACCGAGGAAGTAAACGGTGTGTTAAAGGCAACGGATGTGCTTACATATGACGAGAATGAGATCCGCAGGATTGCGGTTAAGGCTTTTGAGATAGCAATGAAGAGAAATAAGCGGGTCATTAGTGTTGATAAGGCCAACGTACTGGATTCCTCAAGGCTTTGGAGAAAGGTTGTAAAGGAAGTGGCAGCAGATTACCCGGAAGTAGAGCTTAAGGATATGCTGGTGGATAACTGCGCAATGCAGCTTGT
>JAQXXN010000185.1 GCA_029226085.1 Thermoflexaceae bacterium | reverse complement strand
TCGTGCATCTGGGTTATCTTGCGTATGACAGTGAACGTTCAGAAGTGTTTATTCCAAATATAGAAATCCGGGGAGAATTCCGCAATGCCGTCACCGTCGATGGTAGTGGAACTGAAATGTGATGCTTCTGCAGATGGTGCATTGGCACAGATCCGGGAGAAAAAATATGCGGATAGTCTGAAAGATTATAAAGGGAACTTACTCTTCATTGGAATCAATTATGATAAAAAGACGAAAAAGCACGACTTTAAGATAGATAAAATCGAAATGTAGAGTTAAAAAATGTCTGGATCTCGAAAAGAGATTCCGGACATTTTTTATGAGATAGTGTTTGCTTACTGTTTTACAATAGAATGCACGCAGCATACCAAAAGAGCGCATGAATATGCTATAATTCCAATAAAAACAGGCGGTTATGGAATCGTCATAATACAGAAATGGAGAAGCTGTGAAGGCGCGATATATTAGGTGAACAGTAGTGAGGAGAACAATTGTTGGAGCAATCATGCAAATTGCAGGAATGTCAGATAATGACATCATAATTAAAATTATAGATAATTTTCATGTTACAAAAGAGTATGTTATGGCTCTCCTGGTTCCACAAAAGGCATAGGGAATAGCACAGTTACGTGAAGATGGAAATAATGTGTACTTAGAATGCTCTAATCAATGTAATAGCTGAAATTCGAAGATGTATATAGATCTTGAATTGAAAGAAGTGAAGGAGGATGTATATGAAGCCATTAAGAAAAATCTGTACTATATTTGTGCTTGCATGTTTACTATGTGGATTATTCGTATCAGAAATTCATGTAATACCAACGGAAAAAGTTTTTGCTGCAACGACAGTGAAATTTAACAAGAAGACCTACACAGTAAAAGTGGGGAAGAAGGTCACACTAGTGCTGAAAGATGCGAAAGGCAAGAAAATCAATCCGGCAAAAGCCACTTGGACTTCCAAGAATAAAAAGCTTGCCAAGGTTTCCAAAAAGGGTGTCGTGACGGGGGTAAAAGCCGGTACGACAAAGGTCACGGCAAAATACAAGGGTAAGAAATATACCTGTACAGTCATTGTAAAAGCAGGAAACAGCCTGCCTGATGACGTTAAAAATGATCCAGAATTGATGCGTGCTGTAAATGCCGGGCTGGTCGGGGTGGATTTACTAAAGACTCCCGACAGGGCGATTACCTTTGAAGAATATCAGACAATGCTGACTAAGCTGGTTAAAAAATGCAATCCCCAAAAAGTTTCCCAGTACCAGTCCTACTTTCTGTCACACACAAAAGGACACAAGCTGTCATACTATGAACTGGCGGCATTGACCGGTCTGGCTGCCTATGCCGCAGGTCCAGCGACTCTTACCTATGATGGGAACATATGGAATTATATAGATCGGCAGGAATGGGACAATATGCCAAGCGCATACCTGTATGAGAATGTTGCATTTGACTGGGATCATACGGATCTTAACAATGTTTATTTGTGGATTAATCATGAAAAAATGGAATGGGGCATGGACGGCGTAGGGCTAAACTACTGTCTCTTTGCGTTCAGTCCGTATAGTGGAAAGCATATTATAGATTACTATGGCAAGGGACTGGATTTGTCATTTTTAGCAGATACCTGTACCGTAAGAGAAGCTTCACAGGCAATTGTCCGTGCATATGATGATTTGACTTATTCTTTCTACGATGATAGTGGAGATCAAAGTGCCGCAGAAATTCGCAAGCAGGCGAAAGAACGGAAAAATGCCATCCTAAATTCCAAAACAGAAGTGGTTTGTACAGGGACTGCTTATTATGTTTCCAATGCTGGTGATGATGCAAATACGGGAAAATCGGAGAATGAGCCGTGGGCATCATTGGAGAAAGTAAATTCTGCAAATCTTTCATCCGGTGATGTTGTGTATTTTAGACGCGGTGACACATGGCGTGGAATTTTAAAGTGCAAAGATGCTGTGACTTATTCTGCTTATGGAACCGGTAATAAACCGATTTTTAAGATGTCTGAAGAGGGGGCAGATCCCGATAGATGGACACTTTATAAAACGCGTTCTGACGGTGGGAAAATATGGAAATATTATAAGGGAACAGAGCCGGCCGGAAGTATTTTTATGAATGATTATACGGTACATGCGAATAAGTATTTTGCCAGATATGTGGATGGTAAGTATTATACGCTTGATGATAAAGATACGCTTTTCATTCCAGAAAAACATTTGGAGAATTTGCAGTTTTTTACGATGGGGGATAGTCATCAAGTAGATTTTATGGACGAAGAATATGATGGAAAGGATAAGGAAATCTTATATTTCCGATGCGATGCGGGAAATCCGGGAGAGGTATATCATAATATAGAGATTGGAAGAAGTGAATTTTGCATTTATGCAGGAAACAAGACAATGATTGATAATCTTTGTATATATGGAGGACAGACTGCGCTTTGTACATATCATTCGAGGGCAGACGATGTGACATTTCAAAATTGCGAAGTAGCATATCAGGGTGGCATTGCTGTTTTTTATGATGATGGAGGGATGCCTGTTCCGGGCGGTGATGGGATCACTCTGGTAGGGGATAGAAATGTAGCAAGAAATAATTATATACATGACACTTGGGATCATGGAATCACATGGGAGGTTATCAATGCTATAGAATCATTTGATGGAGGTGAGGCTTCCGGTAATCTCATTTCCAACTGTGAGGGCGGAATTTTGATGGTAGGTTGGTTTCATCAGGATTCGGAGACAGTAAGATATAAAAATCTTAAAATTTCAGATAATTATGTGATGTACTGCGGATATGGGTGGAGCTATGATGCACATCCGAATACAGGACCATGGGAAGGTTCATCAGCATTTACGAACGGGGGAAATTTTAATTATACTCGAATAGAAAATATAGTCTTAGAAAATAATATTTTCTACCTTTCTACAGGATCTTTGATTGCTTTTCCGTTGCGTCAGGGAGAAAAACCGGTGATGAGGGGAAATACCTATGTGCAGGGCGGCGGACTTTTTGCCGAAGTCTATGATTCGAAGAAAAAATGGGCATACTTCCTCGGGGGCGATGATATTTCTGCAGTGAAAGAGGCTTTAGGGGATGAAACTGGAAAATTTATTGTTTTAGCAAGATAAGGGGATGAATTTTCTTCGTGTGACAGACAGGGACTGGAATGAAACCTATTATAACAGCGTATCCAAAGCCAAAACTTACATTGGAAACTTTGGAAAAATAATATGGGTAGATTAAATGAAAATTTTGCAGGTTATTCCGAAGTTAAGTAGGGGCTGTTATTAGGGCTTGTCAGAAATTGAAGAAATGAATCTTAGAGGCATGGTATTTTGTACCCTGTTACTGTTCACTCGTACCTCGCTCCAGTAACAGGGCTTCCCTGCATTTATAGATGCCTAACGGCATGGCAGGGAAGCATTGGCTCCTTTACACGTTCTCTCCACGCCCCGCAGCGGGGTGCGTGACGTGGGTCTGAACAGTAACGTACCATGTCTCTTGTAATGCAATAAGTGCAAAATGGCTTGTATTCCAGTTTACATGGTGTTATACTCAAAACAAAGCAAATGATTGTTTTGTATCACGCAAAAGAATCTCTTTTCCACAGGTAGGGCGGACAGGAGTTGGTGAGCCGTCTGA
>JAQXXN010000184.1 GCA_029226085.1 Thermoflexaceae bacterium | reverse complement strand
CTTCACATCATTCATTGCCTTAATCAGCTCAGGACTTCCAATGGCATATCCGATTCGCATGCCTGCCATGGAGCGGGACTTGGAAAACGTCTGAACCACCAGAAGATTCTCATATTTATTGATAAGCTCCAGCGCTGATTTCCCTCCAAAATCAATGTATGCCTCATCCACAATCACAACAACATCCTGATTATGGGAAACGATATCCTCCACAAAATCCAAATCCTCACATACTGCCGTCGGTGCATTTGGATTCGGGAAAATAACGCCGCCATTTTCCTTGTAATAATCTTCCTTCACAATCTTAAAATTCTCATCCAGTGCCGGTCTTTCATAAGGAATCCTGTATACATCCGCCCACACGCTGTAAAAGGAATAGGTAATATCCGGGAAAAGAATCGGCTTATCCGAATTAAAAAATGTCAGGAAAGCCATGGAAATTACATCATCGGAACCAACTCCCACAAAAACCTGGGACGGGTCTACCCGATATTTATGTGCCAGCACATTCACAAGCGCAGAAGCCTCCGGATCAGGATATTTACGCAGTAAATCCATGTCAAAACTTTTTGCCGCTTCAATCGCTTTTGGTGTCGGCGGATACGGATTCTCGTTGGTATTCAGTTTAATGATATTCTGTCTCTTTGGCTGTTCTCCCGGTGTATACGGAACAACCCGTCTGATATTTTTCTCCCAAGGTTTCATAAGACTTCATCCTTTCTTACATAATCTGCTGACCGTTAATCATAAGACCGAAGCCACAGCCAAGCTTTTCTGCCGCTTTTCTGCATAATAGCATTCGTGTCATGAAAATTTCAAAATAATCCATTACTTTACAGATTGTCGTATCTATTTCAAGTTCCAGGGTAATCAGCTGGTTCGTTGCATCCACAACAACCCTTGATTTTCTGGCAGCATAATTTACCCTGTCATGAATATCCTTCTCAATATTACTGCCTTCTCTCACTCTAGTATAGCGCACATCCGACTTATCTGCAATAATCAGTGCCGCCGCAACCGGATTTACCGGAAATGCCGTTGACTCGTCATGATTACCGATTGCCGTGATAATTGTTGCTATTTCCTCCGGTTCCCCGCCCATGTTATCCAAAAGACGAAATGCCATAACAGCACCGCTTTGTGCATGGTCAATACGGTTAATCACATTCCCTATATCGTGAAGATATCCGGCAATCTTTGCCATTTCCACTTCATGCTCCGGAAAGGAAAGCTCTGTAAGGATTCTTCCCGCATCCTCTGCCACTTTTGTAACATGTGCAAAACTATGCTCCGTAAATTTTAATGAAACCATGGTCTCATCTGCCTTACGGATATAAGTATTTACCGCTTCATTTTGTTTTACCATCTCATAGGTCAGTTTCATGCTTGTCCTCCTTAAGCTTTGTCAATACGCTGATTCCAAGAGGAACCGCCAGTGCAAAGGAACAGATATCTGCCACTGTCTGTGCAATCTGTACACCAAACAGTCCTAAAAACAACGGCAGAATCAAAATTGCCGGAATCAGGAACAGTCCCTGTCTTGCGGCTGCCACAACAGATGCCTTAAATGCCATTCCGATCGTCTGTAACAGCATGTTACACATGATAATCCATGCATTTAACGGAAACACAAGGCATTGTGCCCTGAGTGCCACCACACCGATTGTAATAACATCCGGGTCATCACGGAACAACTGAATCAACGGTTCTGCAAAAACAAATCCCGCCACAGAAATACAAACCAGAACAACTGCACCAATCTTTACGCAAAAATAAAACGCTTCCCGCACGCGGCGATACTTTCCTGCACCATAATTCGTACCGCAAACCGGCTGAAATCCCTGTCCAAAACCAATCAATGCCGAATTGGCAAACATCGCAATCCTCGTTACGACACCCATTGCCGCAATCGCCGCATCTGCCATTGCCCCACCATAATTTCCGGCTACCGTGTTCAGGAAAATGGTTGAAATACTTCCTATTCCCTGACGGCACAAAGATGGAACTCCACCCAGAAAAATATTTTTAAAGTAATAAAAATTCGGCGTGTACTTCTTAAGGCTCACCTTAATTGCAGCTCTTTTTACATCCATGAACAAAAGAATTGCAAAACTTACAAACTGGCTGATAACCGTTGCCCATGCTGCACCGGCAATTCCCATGTCAAACCCAAAAATAAGCACCGGATCCAGCACGATATTAAGAATGGCACCACTGACAATTCCAACCATGGCATGGGATGCACTTCCCTGAAAACGAAGCTGGTTATTTAACACAAAAGAACCCATGATAAATGGTGTTCCCAGGAAAATCACACGCAAATAATCTCTTGTATACGGGAGAATTGTCTCTGTCGACCCAAGAAGAATTGATATGGGATTAATAAAAATAATTCCAATCACACCGATAAGGATTCCCGTGAGAAAGGAAGAAAAAAATCCAGTTGATGCCATTTTCTCCGCATCCTCATACTCCCTTGCGCCAAGCTGTCTTGATATATAATTTCCGGAGCCATGTCCGAAGAAAAATCCCATTGCCTGTATCAGCGCCATTACGGAGAATGATACACCGACTGCTGCCGTTGACTGGGTATTCAGCCTTCCCACAAATAAGGTATCTGCCATGTTGTAAAAGGATGTAACCAGCATGCTTATAATCGTTGGTACCGCCATCTGGCAGATTAATCCGGGGATTGGTTCATTTGTAAGATACTTTACTCTTTCATCCTGTGACATGTTCTTAACTTTCATTTTTCTCTTACTCCTGTTTTTATTTCATATTGTTCACTTATTTTCCATATAACTTTATATTTTACCCAAACAGGTTGAAGAATTCAAGTGTTTAGAAATATTAGTATCTCATTACCGTATCTTGCGAACCGGATGCCGAATTACCGTCTTTAACCGCTCCGGGGCAACCTTTCTTGCATCAGACAGGTAAATTTCATGATGCATTCTCTTATCCGTGATGTCATTTACATAACCATTCTCTTCGGCGAATTTGTCCATGAGTGCTATGGATGCCGGTTCCTCATCATATGGTCCGACATGCATGATTTGCACGCATGTTCCTTCTGTATATGTCATGAATTCCACCTTGGAAAAATCCATCTTTTTCTTACGCGTGGCCTCCTCAATCGCCCAGTCAAAATCCGCCCTTGTCACAAAATCCGGCAGACGGATGACCGAAACAAAGCAAAAATCATCTTTACGGGAATAATCAATTCCCACCGTATTTTCCTGCCACCAAAAGCCTTCTAATGGCGGCACCACATAATCAAAATAACCCTCTATGTGGTGGTCACCCATTTTACTCATTTTAATGGTAAACGCAATGGCATACAAAAGACCGATGGACTGCTTGTATTCACTGTCTTCTGCGTTAGGGTTGCCTTTCCCCCGGACTGCTATGTAATTCATTGCCGGAACATCCACAATGGATGGCTTGCTCTTTGGCATGTAAAATTCCTTGTATTCTTTTTTGTAATCAAACGCCATAATGTTTCCTCCTTCTACATCTGCAAAGTAAAACGTCCCTTCATGAGGTAAATGCCCAGAACCCCATTGAATACAACCGCAGAAAATGTGCTGAATCTTTCGAAAAGACCAAAGACCGCTTGGGGTAATAAAGCGGTACCCATTGGTCCAATCATCATAGCCGCAAGGCAAACGATTGCCCATACGCTTAGAGATTTTATTTGTTCCTTTCTCGCTCCGATAGCTACCAATAACAAAGATGCCAATGATAATACTACGACCAATGCCGTCACAACCAGATGCATGAAATTCTGCGGATTTGACGCAGTTGCATCCTTTACCCATGGAAAAAGCTCATATCCAACATTACATACCCATTCCATGGCAGCAAAAAAATAAATGCCTGACTTCAATACTTTTGATTTGCAGCCAGCTACTCCTACGCAAACTGCCATGATAGAAACCAATCCACATGGACCAAATAATGCATTCAGCTGACCAGCAATTTCTTTTGAGGGTGCGCCCTCTGCACTCAAATCACTTACTGCCATGCTCAGCCAATCATAACCCGGGTACGCAAGTGGAGAAAATACCACCATTGCCGTATATGACAACAAGCTTATGATTCCCAGTATTCCAAGCATTCTTAATCTTCTTTCTATCATATTTCATCCGCCCTTCCTAAATATTAATTTCTATATTTTACCTTTTCCCGAAATATCTTCGTTTCAGTTTCTTATATAACGCATATTCATCCCCAAACATATGATACAATCGCTTGAGTTCCAAGTGCTTTCTATATCATATATTTTTTCTTCATACTCTCCCGAATATGGTTGTTCAATATGTGTCATTTCACAAATCACTTTTCGCTCTCCTCCTTGGTTTAGGAAATCAGAATTTACCAACTCGACAAATTCTTATTTTTTGAATTTGACAAATTGAAAGTTGCAAGTTTTTGACTCGCAGGCATAGGGAATTTGGGTTTTGGATTTTTCTATGCCAGTTTTTTGCTTCGAAAGCTGGTTCATGGCATAGAGATATGAAGTTTTCTTGTTTTCTATGCTAATTTCAAGTTAAAATCGAAATGCGGCATTTTAGAAAATGTCAATTTGGGCATAGAGAAATTGAATTCTTGACATAGCTATGCCAGTTATCATCATTGAAGCAAAATTTTTGGCATAGCAGAATTGACTTTTTATTATAGCTATGCCACGGTCATAAATTCATGGCAAAGGGAATGGATTTTGCCTCTACGCAAAGGACCAGATAACTTCTAATTTGTCTATTTAAATCTAATCATTTCTTGAGCATTTCTCTGCATCAATAGCAAGAACAAACATAAGTGCAATAAGCGAATCCTGTCGATTAGGCACATCAATTACATATTGATCTGTCATATGAAATAATTCCTTTGAGATTGACGCAACCAGACTGTCCGCTGCATTGGTTATTTTGTAATCCCACTCCATAAAGCTTCCATCGATGTGCCACCCGTTATAATCAATATCATACTGTGGCTTAAAGAATGTAAACTCTTTACTGATGCATCCAAGATACCGGTCGCCCAAATATACTTCAAACTTCGGAAGAAATGTTAGTATCCTCTCTTTTACTGTGCCAACTTCATTTCCATATACATCAAATATCTTCAAACAATGTCCCCATGATAATTGTCCTTTTACAACATATAATGTATTTCCCTGTTCATCGTAAATATCATAACTGTCAAACCATGAAAATAATCTCTGTTTAAAATACATTCTCATATCGTTACCTCCATCCAAATAACAGATTTCCCCAACTTATTCTATTTACCTTTATTCATAAAATAAGAATCTCCTATTTCTTATGTTCCTGATAAAACTCTTTAAGCTCTGCTTTCATTTCATCCGAAAGCATCGTTTTTTTCACCCCCTGAATAGCACCTTCAAGTGCCATCAGACGATTTATGCAAGCCGATTCGTCAATTTCCTGTATTTTCAGCCATGCTGCTTTCGCTCCGATTTCTTTCAATTCGGCAGCAGTAGTAATTCCCACCTGATTAAGTTGCTCTTCCACGATTTTTCCTATATTAGGAAGCTTTGATAATTCTGCCATAAGATACCTCCTGATGAATGAACCGGAAACCAAGGGGCTAATGCCCCTTGTGTTTCTCAATTCTTTTTTGCTGTTTCAATGCAAACATACGCTCCGATTCTGCCAGTTTCTGTTCACGGCTTTTCACTTTGCGTTCCTGTTTGTTTTGCTCCTGCTGTAATTTCAAAGCTTGCTGGGATTTCGTTCCGATTCCAACATTCTGTAATTGTTTCTTCACATCACGTTGTATCCTTTTCGGATTTTTCGTTACTTCTTTTACATCAGCCGCCACAGCCGGGCTAAAACGCAGGCTGTAGTAATTTTTCAGGATAAACTCCTCAACCTCATAATCCTTCGGCTCCGCGCCAAAGGTTACTTTGGCTACTGAGAGTTTTCCTTCACAAATCCGTTCAAAGAC
>JAQXXN010000183.1 GCA_029226085.1 Thermoflexaceae bacterium | reverse complement strand
AGGTCGTGGGTGTAAGTGCAGCAATGCATTCAGCTGAACGATACTAATAGGTCGAAGGCTTGACCAATAAATCAGGAGGAAATGCACGAAGTGCAGCGAGGCTCCTGATAGATAAATCAGGAGGAAACAGGAAAGAATCCTGATGGAAAAGGTCTGGATAGAAGAGTCTGGAGGAGATGCTCCAGACAAACGAGAGTTATTCGCAAAGAATAATCGGATGTAAGAATTTGTAGAATCTTTGGTGTGCAGAGAAACAAGGGAAATAGGATAGTTTGTTTTTTAAGTGGCTTTTAGTCACTTTTTTTATTTCTATCCTTTCATGATTTAATTATTGTTATTTTATTGGCATTCTGCTATAATTTATATATAGATGTATTTAGGAGGGCAGCACATGGATACTAATATTTTAATGGAAAGTGGAACAAACGAACTTGAAGTGTTAGAGTTCACAATTGGTGGTAATCATTATGGTATTAATGTGGCGAAGGTAAGGGAGATTGTACCATATAATGTAGTAACGCCTATTCCGAATTCACATAAGTGTGTGGAAGGTATATTCATGCCGAGAGATTTGATGATTACAGTTATTAATCTGGCTAAGGTAATTAATGTTCCTGAATCGGAAGATCCTAAGAGTGATATGTTTATTATTACGAATTTCAATAAATTAAATGTTGCTTTTCATGTACAGAAGGTAATTGGAATTCACAGAGTTTCATGGGCGGACATCATTACTCCGGATACGACCATAAGTACGGCGGATACTGCAATAGCAACGGGAATTGTAAAGATTGATGGTAAGCTTATTATTATCTTGGATTTTGAAAGAATTGTATCAGACATTAATCCTGAAACCGGTTTGAAAGTATCAGATGTTGAAAAGTTATCCGGGCGGGAACGAAATGATTCTCCGATTCTGGTTGCAGAGGATTCTCCACTATTAATGAAACTGATGGTTGATTCTTTACATAAATCCGGTTATAACGATGTAACACCTTGTGGAAATGGCCAGATTGCATGGGACATGTTGCAGATGTTTAAAAAAGAAGGCAACTATGCAGATAAGGTAAAATGTGTTATTACAGATATTGAAATGCCGATGATGGATGGACACCGTTTAACGAAATTAATAAAAGAAGATGAAAAGTTAAAATCAATTCCGGTCATTATATTCTCATCACTGATTGATGACCAGATGCGAGCAAAAGGAGAATCCCTTGGTGCGGATGTTCAATTATCAAAACCGGAAATTGGAAAGCTTGTTGATGAAATTGATAAATTATTATTAAAGTAATGTTTTGGCGCTTTGACAGGTTTGTGTTCAAAGCGCCATTATTTTATTTATCTGAAGAATGGCTTTAGGAGACAATATGTATAGAGAGTTACTGGAAAAAATAGAAGAAAGTGATATGATTCTAATTGGAGTGGGTGAAGAAGCATCTGTTTTACATCCTCTGAATCCAGGTCAAAAAAATATAAAAGAAGACTGGGAAGAAGAGATAAGACAAATAGAAGCAATAAAACGTGATAAAATTCTTTCATTTTATAATTCGTTGGAACAGATTTTTGAAAAAAAGAATTATTTTGTAATTACAACGAATGTTGATGGACTAATTTATGAAAGCAGGATTAATCCGGTTCGAATTGTTGCTCCATGTGGTAATGTATTTAAACTTCAGTGCAGATGTGGTGGAACAGAAGGAATCATTGATGCACCGGAGGGATATTATGAAAAAAACCAGAATTGTATCTGCCCTAAATGTGGCAAGGCTTATGAACCAAATGTTTATAACGAAGAGTATTATAATGAAGATGGATACTTAAAACAGTGGAATCTGTATAATAAATGGCTTCAGGGAACCTTGAATAAAAAATTGCTGGTTTTGGAGATAGGTTGTGATTTTTCCATGTTATCCATAATTCGGCTTCCTTTTGAAAAAATTGTCATGATCAATCAGAAAGCATTTTATTATCGTGTGAATGACAGATTTCCACAAGTGACAGCAGAATTAAAAGATAGAATGAAATCCATAAAAGCAGAACCGGCTGAGTTTGCCAAGGAATTGGAAAATATTAAAAATTCACGTGAAATTTAAGCTTGCCTTATAAAATAGTTTGCGGCTGTTTCTTGTAGTATTTTATAAAATATGTTAGAATTTTAGTATTATTTTGGAGGTGAAAATGTAATGGCATTTCAGAATGAAGAAGACTATCTTGATAATCTGCTTAAGTCTATCACAGAAAATAAAGATTCTGTTTCAAGTGAGGAATTGCTGAGCACGGATTCAAAAATGAAAATACCAGATACATTTGAAACTTCAACTCAGGAAGAAAAGGAAGATGATTCCGTTTATCAGAATATGAGGTTTGATGAAAGTGACATCAACCCAATGGCGGCGATGTTTGAGAATAACATGGCTCAGGCATGGGAAGATGTTACCGTAGGTGATGTTTTAGGCGAAAGTGTTGGAACAGGTAATAGTGGACGGGAGGATTTTTCCGTTCCGGAAGAAGAAACAGAACTTGAAAAAACTTCTGAACAGGACAATGCTTTTGAGGCGGACAATACCTTAGAGCAGGAAAAGAATGAGACTCCTTCGGAAGATGATATGGTGGATGATTATATTCGAAAGGTATTGAGTACTCCGGATGAAGTAGTGCCAGAAACGGTTTCCGATGAAGAGGGGGAAGAACCGGTGGAAACGATTCCTGATGAGGGAATGGAGGAATCAGGGAAAGCTTTGGAAGAGGAGCCGACAGAATATATTGATATTACCAATAGTGGTTCTTCTTTTGATAATGATTTGATAGGAAAACTGGACGGAATTATTAATACAGTTGAAAGTACGATTCAGGAGGAAACTGCTCTTGCCCAAGAGGAAAGCAAAAAATCACAGGAACAGATTCCGGATGAGAGTACGGTTGACTTTTCCAATATTGAAGTTGACGATGAATTAAAGGAACTTCTGGGAGTGGAGAATCAGGAAGAATTAGAAAACATGGAATCCCAGCCGGATGGGGAAACTTTGTCAGAAGAAGATTTAAAAAAGTTAGATGAAATGGTTTCTTCGGCGGAAGAAGTAAATGAGCCTGTTATAGAGGAAGAAAACAGTGTCGGGGAGGAAGACGATTTAGGCGGTCTGGCAGAATTGTTTGAACAGGCTGCGGATGTGGGAATCCATGTCAATGAGGATGATGCGGGACAGAGTGCAAATCAGGAGAATGGAGCCTTGGATGGAATACCTTCACTAGACTCAAAAGGATCAGGGAATGTTAGTGGTGGCGATAAAAAAGATGAGGCTGCAAAAGGAAAGAAAGGAAAGAAGGAGAAAAAGAAATCCAAAGAGGGTTTTTTGACGCGGCTTTTCGGGATATTCCGTAAGAAAAAAGACGAAGCACCGGATGAGGGAGCCAGTGAGAATCAGCAGGTTCTTGATGAACTGTTTGATGAAAATGGCGAATTGATTGGTGATAAGAAAAAAGTTAAAAAGAAACAGCTTTTTTCTAAGAATAAGAAAAAGACGGATACCGGAGCAGTTGAGGCACCGGTTGAAGAAATTCAGGAACTTACAGATAGTGCAATGGATTTGGAAGACATTCCAGAAATTCCGGTAAAAGAAAAGAAGAAAAAAGAGAAAAAGAAGAAGGAACCAAAGGATAAGAAGTCCAAGGAAAAGAAACCAAAGAAGCCTAAGCAGCCAAAAGAAAAAAAGGAGAAGGTTCCGGTAAGTCCTTCCGAACTGATTACCATAAAGCCGGTGGCAATTATCATTATGCTTCTGGTAATTGCAGGAGTTACAGGATATACATATTTCTTTATATCATCATTTTCTTATAATCAGGCACTGGATGAGGCAACTTATTTTCTTGTGGATAAGAAATATACATTTGCATATGAGGCCATTGCCGGTGTGGAAGCAAAAGATGAAGAAGATATAGCCTTAAAGGAACAGATTTGTACCATTATGTATGTTCAGAAACAGTATAATTCCTATGAGCGTTATATTAAGATGAATATGCCGTTTGAGGCAATTGATTCTCTCATAAAAGGAATAAAGGAATATGATACTTATTATGATAAGGCAGTTGAAATTGGTGTTTCGGCAGATTTGGATTCTGTAAAAGCACTGATTGTCAATACATTACAGCAACAGTATGGCATCTCAGAATCCATGGCACGAAGTTATGGTGCCATAACGGATTATGAGCAGTATAAATATATACTGGAAAGCTATGGAGGAATCACAGAATGATAGCAATAATTGATTATGATGCAGGCAATCTGAAAAGTGTTGAAAAAGCACTGACTTTACTGGGACAAGAAGTCATTGTATCAAGAGAACATGATGTAATCTGTAAGGCAGATAAGGTTATCCTTCCAGGGGTAGGGGCATTTGGCGATGCCATGGAAAAGCTTCACCGGTTCGGCCTTGTGGATACGATTCATGAAGTTGTTGAAAAAAATACTCCGTTTCTTGGGATTTGTCTGGGATTACAGCTTCTATTTGATGAAAGTGATGAAGCAGCAGGCGTAAAGGGACTTGGGATTCTTTCGGGGAAAATCCGGAAAATTCCGCCAATGGAAGGATATAAGATTCCACATATGGGATGGAATTCTTTAAAAATAAAGGAAGATGCGAAGTTATTTCAGGGAATCAAAGATGGTTCCTATGTATATTTTGTTCATTCATATTATCTTGAGGCGGCGGATGAGTCAATTGTTGCTGCAACAACGGAATACTGTACGCATATTCATGCTTCGGTGGAATCGAAAAATGTGTTCGCATGTCAGTTTCATCCGGAAAAGAGCAGTGAAGTTGGTCTAAGAATATTAAGAAATTTTGCTGATCTTGGCAAGGAGGCATAGAAATGTTTACCAAAAGAATTATTCCATGTCTGGACTGTAAGGATGGACGTGTTGTAAAGGGAACGAATTTTGTGAATTTAAGAGATGCCGGCGATCCGGTTGAGGTTGCATCCATGTATGACAAATCCGGTGCGGATGAACTGGTTTTTCTGGACATTACGGCAACTTCCGATGGCAGGGATACAACGGTTGAACTGGTACGCCGTGTGGCGGAAAAGGTATTTATTCCGTTTACTGTTGGCGGAGGAATCAAAAGCGTTGAGGATTTTAAGAAGCTATTAAGGGAAGGTGCAGATAAAATTGCTATTAATTCATCAGCCATTTTAAATCCTGCATTGATTAGTGAAGCGGCAGAAAAGTTCGGAAGTCAGTGTGTGGTAGTAGCCATTGATGCCAAACGCAGGGAAGACGGAAGCGGCTGGAACATTTTCCGAAGTGGAGGAAGAATCGATACGGGAATTGATGCCGTTGAGTGGGCAATAAAAGCAAACCAGCTTGGAGCCGGAGAAATTCTTCTTACCAGCATGGATTGTGACGGAACCAAGTCAGGCTATGACATAGAGTTGACGAGAACCATTGCGGAAAATGTCAGTATCCCGGTAATTGCATCCGGCGGTGCGGGTACCATGGAGCATTTTAAAGAAGCGCTGACTGATGGTATGGCAGATGCAGCGCTGGCAGCTTCGCTGTTTCATTATAAAGAGCTGGAAATCAGTGATTTAAAACAGTATTTACATGAAAATAACATTCCGGTACGAATGATTTAGAAGGTGATTACATGGGAGCAATTGCAAATGACTGGCTTTTATATTTAAAGCCTGAATTTTCAAAACCATATTATAAGAAACTGTATGACCGGGTAAAGGAAGAATATTCCAAATATGAGGTTTTTCCTCCTGCGGACGATATCTTCAATGCATTTCATTTTACTCCGCTTAAGGATGTTAAGGTAGTTATTCTGGGTCAGGATCCTTATCATAA
>JAQXXN010000182.1 GCA_029226085.1 Thermoflexaceae bacterium | reverse complement strand
ATTGGAGTGAAGATCCGGCAATATTGATTGAAAATGCGTTAAGTCCTGCAAAGGTGGTTTCTGTAACTGTTTATGATGATAAGACGGCAGAGGTTGTCGTACCGGATTTCCAGCTTTCCCTTGCAATTGGTAAGGAAGGTCAGAATGCCCGTCTTGCAGCAAGACTGACAGGATATAAGATTGATATTAAGAGTGAATCCCAGGCAAAAAATGCAGAATCTTCTGATGCTGATGAAATATATGATAATGTCACGATTGAAGAATAGTAGGTGTTAATGTGAATGCAGTTAGAAAACAGCCGCAAAGACAGTGTATCGGATGCGGACAGATGAAGGATAAAAAAGAATTAATCCGGATAATCAAGACTCCTGAAGGACAGATTGTTCTGGATGACACGGGGAAAAAGAATGGCAGGGGTGCATATATCTGTCCTGACAGCCAGTGTCTGTTAAAGGTTACAAAGACAAAAGGACTGGACCGTGCCTTTAAAATGAGCATAGAACATTCTGTATACGAGGAATTGGCAGAGGAGTTAAAAAAACATGAAAACAGATAGAATATTATCACTTATCGGTCTGGCACAGAAAGCTGGTAAAGTGACGAGCGGAGAGTTTTCCACGGAAAAATCCGTTAAATCAGGGAAGGCGTTTCTGGTTATTGTTGCGGATGATGCTTCCGAAAATACGAAAAAAATGTTTTCTAACATGTGTGAGTATTATGAGGTGCCAATTTATTTTCTTTCAGATAAGGAAACACTTGGACATTATATCGGCAAGGAGTTTCGTGCTTCACTGTCGGTGAATGATGAAGGGTTTGCCAAATCCATAAGAAAGCAGATTGACGGTTTGAATCAGTAAGGGAGAGTTTATATGTCGAAAATGAGAGTTCATGAATATGCAAAATCAGTTGATAAAGAAAGCAAGGAAATTATCAACATTCTAAAGAATAACGGAATTGAAGTAAAAAACCATATGAGTACTATTGATGATGCAGAAATAGCAATATTGGATAAAACATTGAAATCGGCAAAGCAGGAAAGCAGGCCGGAAGGAAAAACACAGATGCAGCCACGACAGGAGATAAAGACAGAAGTAAAGCCGGAAGCAAAAGCAGAGGTAAGAACTGAGGCAAAGAAGGAACAGTCAAAGCAGCAGTCACAGCAGGCACCGCAGAAAAAGGTTATTTCGCAGGTGATTAAGAATCCGGATAATCGTAATCAGAGAAATGATGACACAAGAAGACCGGTATCTTCTCTGTATAATCCACAGAACCGGAATGGTCAGAGAGACAATAATCGTCCGTTTAACAGAGATAATAACGGTCAGAGGGATAATAACCGTCCGTTTAACAGAGATAATAACGGTCCAAGGGATAATAACCGTCCGTTTAACAGAGATAATAACGGTCCAAGGGATAATAACCGTCCGTTTAATCGTGACAACAACGGTCCAAGAGACAATAATCGTCCGTTTAACAGAGACAATAACCGCCCGTTCAATAAGGATAAGGATGGTGATTCCAGACCATATAATAAAGATGGTCAGGGAAGAGATAACAACCGTGGAAGAAATGACTACGGAAAGGACAGAAGACAGGATTCCAAGGCGGATTTTGTATTTGAGACAAAGCCTGAGGCAAGAAAACCGGAAAGCAGAAGACCGGATAACAAGAACCAGAAGGATCGCAACATGGATGAAAAGGAAAACCAGAAGTTTGCAAATTCCCGTCCGGGTCAGTTTAATAAGCCAAAAAAAGTAGAAGAAAAAGCTGAGGAAGATGGAATTAAGACAATTATTCTTCCAGATACACTTACGATTAAAGATCTTGCTGATAAGATGAAGGTTCAGCCGTCTGTTCTTGTTAAAAAGTTATTCTTACAGGGCAAAGTGGTTACCATTAATCAGGAAATTGACTTTGATACGGCAGAAGAAATTGCACTGGAATTTAACTGCCTGTGTGAGCATGAGGAGAAGATTGATGTCATTGCAGAACTTCTTAAGGAAGAAGAAGAGCCGGAAGAGAAGCTTAAGAAGAGACCTCCGGTTGTATGTGTAATGGGTCATGTCGATCATGGTAAGACTTCCCTTCTTGATGCAATTCGTTCTACCAATGTTACGGCAAGGGAGTCCGGCGGTATTACACAGCATATTGGTGCGTACACGGTAGAAATCAATGGAGAACAGATTACATTTCTTGATACACCGGGACATGAAGCATTTACTGCAATGCGAATGCGTGGTGCCCAGTCTACGGATATTGCAATTCTGGTTGTTGCGGCAGATGATGGTGTAATGCCGCAGACCATAGAGGCAATTAACCATGCCAAGGCTGCGGGAATTGAGATTATTGTTGCAATTAATAAGATTGATAAACCAAATGCCAATGTGGAACGTGTAAAGCAGGAACTTATTGAATATGAGCTTGTTGCAGAGGACTGGGGTGGAAGTACAATATTTGTTCCGGTTTCTGCACATACTAAGGAGGGTATTGACACACTCCTTGAGATGATTCTCCTTGTGGCTGAAATGCGTGAATTAAAGGCAAATCCGGATCGTAAGGCAAGAGGCCTTGTCATTGAGGCACAGCTTGATAAGGGAAGAGGTCCGGTTGCAACGGTACTTGTACAGAAAGGTACACTGCGTGTTGGAGATAATGTTGCCGCCGGTTCCTGTTACGGTAAAATCCGTGCCATGATTGATGATAAGGGAATAAGATTAAGAGAAGCAGGACCATCTACTCCGGTTGAAATTTTAGGTTTAAATGATGTGCCAAATGCAGGAGAAATCATAGTTGCAACTGAAAATGAAAAGGAAGCAAGAAGTTTTGCGGAAACCTTTATTCGTGAAGGAAGGGAAAAGCTTCTGGATGATACCAAGGCAAAACTGTCACTTGATGATTTGTTTACTCAGATTCAGGCAGGTAATGTCAAAGAACTTGGCATTATTGTAAAAGCAGATGTCCAGGGTTCTGTGGAAGCTGTAAAGCAGAGTCTTTTGAAGCTTTCCAATGAGGAAGTCATGGTGAAGATTATTCATGGCGGTGTTGGTAATATCAATGAATCTGACGTTATTCTTGCATCTGCGTCCAATGCCATTATCATCGGATTTAATGTAAAGCCGGATAATCAGGCAAGAGCCATTGCAGAGAGAGAAAAAGTTGATTTGCGATTATATAAGGTTATTTATAATGCAATTGAAGATGTGGAAACTGCCATGAAGGGTATGCTTGCTCCGAAGTATGAAGAGCAGGTTATCGGTCATTTAATTGTCCGTCAGACCTTTAAGGCTTCCGGCGTGGGAATGATTGCCGGTGCCTATGTTTCGGACGGACGGATTACAAGGGATTCTTCAGTCAGAATTACCAGAATGGGTGAATTATTATTTGAAGGGCCGCTTGCGTCCCTTAAGCGTTTCAAGGATGATGTCAAGGAAGTTAAGGAAGGCTTTGAATGTGGTCTTGTTTTTGACGGCTTCCAGGGCGCCCAGGAAGATGACATGATTGAGGCTTATATCATGGTGGAAGTTCCGAGATAGGATTTGTGAGGTTATATGAGAAAAAACAGTATTAAAAACACCAGAATTAACGGTGAAGTATTAAAGGAATTGAGTAATATTATTCATGGTGAAATCAAGGATCCGAGGATTCATCCCATGACTTCCGTGGTTGCGGTGGAAGTGGCACCGGACTTAAAATCCTGCAAGGCATACATCAGTGTGCTGGGGGATGAAGAGTCCCAGAAGGATACTATTAAAGGATTACGAAGTGCAGAAGGCTTTATACGAAGACAGCTTGCACAGAATATTAATCTTCGGAATACACCGGAAATCACATTTGTACTGGATCAGTCCATTGAGTATGGTGTCAACATGTCCCATCTGATTGATGAGGTCAATGCGGGGATAAAGGATGAAGAGTAAAGTATACGGGGAATAAGACATGATTAATTTTAATGAGAGATTAAAAAATATTAAAACAGCAGCCATTACCGGCCATGTACGGCCGGATGGTGACTGTGTTGGTTCCACGTTGGGATTTTACAATTATATGGCAGAAAACTTTCCGCAGATTGATGTGGACTTATATCTGGAACAGCCGGGAGAGGAATTTTCTTACCTTCAGAATATGGATAAGATACAGACACGGTTACCGGATACCGACAAAAAGTATGATTTATTTGTGGTATTTGACTGCGGGGATGAAGGAAGGTTTGAACCGTTTGCAAAACTTCTAACCATGGCAGATTATACAATCTGTATCGACCATCATATGGAAAACAGTGGATTTGCGGATGAAAGTTTTGTGATTCCTGATTTAAGTTCAACCTGCGAACTGTTGTATGAGTGCCTTTCGGATGACATGATTTCAAAGGCTGTGGCAGAGTGTCTGTATACGGGAATCGTATGTGATACAGGTATTTTTAAATATCAGTCAACAACCTCTAAGACCATGGCAATAGCAGGAAAACTGATGGATAAGGGCATTAATCATACACGGATTATTGATGAAGGATTTTATACTAAAACCTATCATCAGAATCAGATCATAGGACGGGCAATGCTGGAAAGTGTCCTGTTTTATGGCGGCAAATGTATTTACAGTGCAGCGTCCATGGAAATCATGAAGTTTTACGAACTGGATGGCAAACAGATGGGCGGTGTTATCGACCAGCTGCGCAATACACAAGGTGTTGAAGTTGCCATTTTCATGTATGAACTAAAAAAAGGTGAGTATAAGGTCAGCATGCGTGCAAGAGATTATATTGATGTCAGCCGGGTATGCCGGGTATTTGGCGGAGGTGGTCATGTGAAGGCTGCAGGCTGTACCATGCAGGGCACCGTGCATGATATTGTGAATAATATTGGCGCACAGCTTGAAATTCAATTCAGGGAACATGGGGTTAATTAATTTTGTATAATGGAATTATAAATATTTATAAAGAAAAAGGGTTTACTTCCCATGATGTGGTAGCGAAGCTTCGCGGTATTCTGCATCAGAAGAAAATTGGACAGACGGGAACGCTGGACCCGGATGCCGAGGGAGTACTTCCGGTCTGCCTTGGAAGAGGGACAAAGCTTTGTGACATGCTTACGGATAAGGATAAGGTATATGAAGCGGAGCTGCTTCTTGGTATTGAAACGGATACACAGGATTTATCCGGAACTGTTTTGGAAAGACATCCGGTTACGGTTGGTGAAAATGAGGTATTTGAAGCCGTCATGTCTTTTCTCGGAACTTATAAACAGATTCCGCCAATGTATTCGGCCATTAAGGTTGACGGAAGAAAATTATATGATTTGGCAAGGGCAGGTCAGGTAGTGGAGAGAAAGCCAAGAACGGTGACGATTCATGATATCGATATTCTGGAGATGAAGCTTCCTTTTGTCAGGATGCGGATTCACTGTTCCAAGGGGACTTATATCCGTACCTTATGTCATGATATCGGAGAAAAACTTGGCTGTTATGGCTGCATGAGTAGTCTTTTGCGTACACGGGTAAGTTTTTTTGATGTTTCAACAAGTATTTCGCTGGATAAGGTTTCCGAATACATGAAGGAAGGAAGAATCGATTCCTTTATTATTCCAATCGACCGCATTTTTGAGACAATGCCGGCATTTTATGATGACGGAAAGAATGATAAGCTTCTTACAAACGGGAATCAGTTTCCTCCAAATGGAAAGATTATATTTGGCGAAGTGCGTGTTTATAAGGAGAATGGTACATTTGTGGGAATATATCAGTATGATTCCAAAAAAAATGTATATTCTCCGGTTAAGATATTTTATGACCCGACAGAAGAATAAGAGGATGATGGGATGTTATTAATTAATTGTTCCAGGGATGCCGTAATGAAGAACAATACGGTGGTTGTAATCGGTAAATTTGATGGCGTGCATTTAGGACACAGGTTATTATTCGAAAGGGCTGTCAGGGAGGCAGAAAAGAGGCAGTGCCAGAGCGCTGCCTTTACTTTTGACAGAAATTTAAGCGGCAGTAAGGTGATTTCCACCAGTGAAGAAAAGCGAAGCTTGATTGAAGATAGTGGTATTGATGTGCTGATAGAGTATCCCTTTACGGAAATCATGTCCATGGAAGCGGAAGCGTTTGTGCGTGAGATTCTTGTGAAAAATCTTCGGGCAAGAGCAATCGTTGCGGGAAATGACTGTGGATTTGGAAAAAATCGCAGCGGTAATGCAGAACTTTTATTAAAATTGTCCCGTGAACTTGGATTTGAAGCAATTATTCTTGATAAAATCACGGTAAACGGGCAGACAGTAAGTTCCACTCTTGCAAGGAGCCTGATTGAAGAGGGCAGAATGGAAGAGGCATCGGCGATTCTTGGACATGAATTTTTTATGCGTGGTTTTGTGGTGAAGGGAAACCAGCTGGGAAGAACATGGGATTTTCCAACCATTAACATGCTGCCGGACGAACATAAAATCATGCCGCCAAACGGTGTATATGCATCAAAGGTGCTGTTGGAGGGAATATGGCGTGAAGGTGTAACGAATATTGGAAGAAAGCCAACGGTGGATTCTCATAATGAGATTGTCTCCGTGGAAACATATATTTTTGACTATGATGGAGATTTGTATGGGAAAAGTCTTGATGTAAGGCTGTATCAT
>JAQXXN010000181.1 GCA_029226085.1 Thermoflexaceae bacterium | reverse complement strand
AATAAAAAGTAATTCATCAGGAGGTCTTCATTAATTTTTATATCCTTATCCATCTCATTTGCAAGTAACAAACCATATAGTAAAGACTTATGAAAAAGCTTATTACAAAGTCCAGGCTCAATTCTTACACCCTCTAGCAGTTCTCTCAGACCTGTCGTTTTGTCCATCTCTACGAGACAACCTGAATCATAAAAAAAATGAGTACGCCCATCATCAAAAATCATCTGATACCCGCAATGAGAAATATCTGCACGATATTTTACTGCATTATATAGCAGAATCTCATACATGTCCTTTTCAATTTCATCATCTCCGTCTACAAAGCCAATGTATTCCCCAGAAGCCTTTTGGACACCTGCAAGTCTTGCTGATGTAACACCTCCGTTTTCTTTATTTATGGGAATAATACGATTATCTTTCTCTGCCAAATGGCAAATGACATCCCAGCTTTTATCTGTTGATCCGTCATTTACAAGAATAATTTCTATATTACTGTGTGTCTGCTTTTCAATACTGGAGACACATTTCTTCAACTCATTTTGCTGATTGTAGACTGGTACTACAACCGATACCTTTATCTGAGCATTCATATTCCATTTCCTCAATGCTTTATTATTCTCATAGGTTGACCGACGACTGTCGTATTATCAGGGACATCTTTTACTACAACAGCTCCCGCACCAATAACTGCATTATCACCTATATGAATTCCTCCAACAACTATTGCACCTGTATAAATTGTTACATTATTGCCAATAACCGGCACAGATATACCGTCACATTCTTTTCCACGTCCTATTGTAACATTCTGGTAAACAGTACAGTTTTGTCCCATGGAATGACAGAAAATAATGGTCGAATACCCATGATATATTTTTAATCCTCCACCAATCTGATTTGTCACAGCACTGATTTCCAGACTTTCAAACGGTTTATAAGTTAGGCGAACTAAATAGAATTTATAAACTGAATCCATTAATACCCTTACCAAAAACTGCCTTCTGAAAACACAATTAATTAATAATAATTTATGGAGAGAATAAACTCCATTCTTTTCCCCAAGCCGTTCCATGTCCATATCAATTTGATTCCTTATTTTTCCTGGCAATGATAAATATACTAGGATTGCAGGAATAGATCGCCATATCATCAACGCAGTAAACATTCTTTTCATGTGGGTTCTCCAATCATCAAATTAGTAAAAACATATCTTCTACCGCTTTCACTGTTGCCTCTGTACTAAATGACGTTCCTCTTTCTTTTGCCATCTTCTTATAATGAACCAACATATCAGGTTCGGATATCATTTTTCGAATTCCTTGATACAAAGCCTCTTCATCATTAGCTGTTACAATTCCATATTCATTATGTTCCCCCAGCATTTCTTTCATCCCAGATACTTCAACCGTACACACAGGAACTCCTAATATTAAAGCTTCTGTTGTTGCTGTCGAAAATCCCTCGGCATAACTTGCACATACAAACAAATCACACTTTGCTACATATTTATAAGGGTTTAGCTGATACCCTAAAAAAGTAACGTTACGTTCCAACCCATTTTGCTGAACATATTCCTGAAGTCTATTACGTTCCGGTCCTTCTCCAAGTACATAAAAATGAACCGGATACTTTTGTTCCTTCAACTGTTTTACGATCCGTGCCACTCGATCAAAGCCTTTGCTCTTGAGTAACTTTCCCACTCCCACTAACTTAATCTCATTAGAATCCATCATCTCCTGATCCACCGCTTCCTGTGAAAGTCGAATGATTTTATCGCTCTCATTGGTGTTATACAACACCTCATGAGGAACAGGAATCTGTAACACCTGTAAAAAATCTTGCTTTACAGTCTGGGAAACACAGATAATACGGTCAAATCGCCGATAACATTTTTTCGCCTCAATCACACTTCTAAAAGATACTGCTGCCCGTTCTGTCGTATGCTGTTCAATATGGATCCATGCTAACTTTTTAACAGTTGGATCACTGCACCCGCTGATTACTCGAGCACAAGGTCCTTCCAAATATGCTACTTCTATATCGTAACGTTCCTTAATAATGAGCTTGTGAAGTTGCTCTGGGCTAAACATTTTCATCAGATGTGAATTGCCCGGAATCATTTTTTTACACCAAGTCTTGTACCTTACG
>JAQXXN010000180.1 GCA_029226085.1 Thermoflexaceae bacterium | reverse complement strand
GTTGTGGAACCTGTTGGGGTTGGAACTCTCTGTGCAGAACCGATTAACTTACCGTTTAACTCTGGGATAACTAAGCCGATAGCCTTAGCAGCACCTGTTGAGTTAGGAACGATGTTCTGAGCACCTGCTCTTGATCTTCTCTTGTCGCCCTTTCTCTGTGGTCCGTCAAGAATCATCTGGTCACCTGTGTAAGCATGAACAGTTGTCATGATACCGGACTGGATTGGAGCTAAATCATTAAGAGCCTTAGCCATAGGAGCTAAACAGTTTGTTGTACAGGAAGCTGCAGAAATGATTGTATCTTCCTTTGTTAATGTCTTGTGGTTTACATTGTAAACGATTGTTGGAAGATCGTTTCCAGCCGGAGCTGAAATAACTACCTTCTTAGCACCTGCATCGATATGAGCCTGAGCCTTTGCCTTGCTTGTGTAGAAACCTGTACACTCTAATACTACGTCTACATCAAGTTCTCCCCAAGGAAGTTCTGCTGCATTAGCCTTAGCATAAATTGTAATCTTCTTGCCATTAACTGTGATGGAATCTTCACCATAAGATACAGTACTTGCATACTTGTATGTTCCCTGAGCTGTATCATACTTTAATAAGTGAGCTAACATTTCCGGGCTTGTTAAATCATTAATTGCAACTACTTCATATCCTTCTGCATCAAACATCTGTCTGAATGCAAGACGTCCAATACGTCCGAAACCGTTAATCGCTACCTTTACTGCCATTTTTTAATCCTCCTAAAACGTGAATATAAAAATTAAAAGATTGTTAATAAAAAATCAACCAAGTACATATTACTAGATTTGGTAAGAAATATCAAGTGAAATTTACGAATTATTTTTATCGAAATTTGTGCATAATCACCATAAAGCAATTATGAACCAAAATATCTACTTTTATTCGTAAATTATCACTCACACTTCCAGAAATGCACAGAATACGGTAAAAGCTCGCTTCCGCCACCAAAATCATGGATTTCACCGGTCAGCATATCCACTGCCTGCCCGCATCCTGCATTAAAATGTGCCGTGTACGGATTCTCCTCCGCATTAATCGCCACAATCACACGCTCGTCATCCACGGCTCTCTGGAACACATACTGCTTATTGGTAAGCACCAGCATTTCATAACTTCCGTAACAAAGCGCCCTGCTCTCCTTATGAGCCTTTACCATTTTCGCAATCTGCTCCGTAAGTTCTGTAAATTCCGGTTTGTCATAACACTGACGGATTCCTGCATCGCTTCCGTTTTCCTTAACACCCTTGACACCCCATTCACTTCCGTAATAGATACACGGAACTCCCGGCATGGACATTAAAAGTCCGTAAATTAACGGCAGATGCTTTTCATTGGTCAGCGTACTTGCAATACGGTTTACGTCATGGTTATCCACGAATGAAAGCAGATGCTTTCCACGGTACAGACACCAGTTTTCCTTTCCGAACTGTCGGTTAATGCTGTGTGCAATTTCAAACATGTTCATGGAATTAAAGCTGGAGTAAAGTCCCTTATAACACTCATAATTAGTAACACTGTGAAGCATTCCGTCATTCATTTTCTGGTTATAATCGCCATGAAGCATTTCCCCAAGCAGGAAAAACTCTGGTTTAATGGTATTGGCAAGTTCACGTAACTGATGAATAAAATCATTATCCAGACAGTACGCCACATCCAGACGCAGTCCGTCAATGTCAAATTCCAAAACCCACTGACGGATTCTGTCAAGAAGGTAGCCCGTGACCGCAGGATTCTTAAGATTTAACTTGACCAGATTAAAATACCCTTCCCAGCCTTCATACCACAAACCATCATTATAGCAGTTATTTCCGCCAAAATTAATGCAAAACCAGTCCTTATAAGCAGAATTTTCCCTGTTTTTCAGTACATCCTGAAATCCAAAAAAACCTCTGCCCACATGGTTAAATACACCATCAATTACCACGCGGATACCGTTTTCATGACAGGCAGCAACCACCCTCTTAAAGTCTTCATTCGTACCAAGACGACAGTCAATCTTTGCATAATCCCTGGTATCATAGCCATGCTCGTCGCTCTCAAAAACTGGGGAAAAATAAATTGCATTCACTCCCAGTTCCTTCATGTGCGGAATCCAGTCCAGCACCTTTAAAATCCTCGATACGGTCACACCGTCATTTACCTTGGGTGCCCCGCAAAATCCCATTGGATAAATCTGATAAAATACTGCCTCTTCAAACCACATAAAATCTGCCTCCTGATATTGTCATTCCGATGAAATTTTTTATTAGTATACCAAATTTACAAATACCATGCAATTGTCCATTTATTCTTTTAAATATTTTTTCAACAGGCCTTCTACTCCAGAATGGTTCCTCCACCCATGACATACTCACCATCATAGAACACCACAGCCTGTCCCGGTGTAACGGCACGAACCGGCTCATCAAAGATACACTCCACTCTGCCATCAGAAAGTTTATGCAGAACACACCAGGCACCTCCATGATTATACCTGATTTTAGCAAATGTCCGGTATTCTCCTTCAAAATCTGCTATGGACATGTAATTTATGTTCCCCGCCACCAGCCTGTTGGTGAATACATCCTTATTCTCACCGATTACCACTTCATTGGTATCCGGCCGGATTTCCGTCACAAATACAGGATGTCCCATGGATAGATTCAGTCCCTTCCGCTGTCCCACGGTATAATGGGTAATACCTTTATGTGTTCCCAGAATATTTCCGTCCTTGTCCACAAAATTTCCCGGTCTGCTTTTTTCCTTTGTCTGTTCTTCGATAAATCCTGCATAATCATTATCCGGGATAAAACAGATATCCTGGCTGTCCGGCTTACTTGCCACCATAAGACCTGCTTCTTTTGCAATCTGCCTTGTCTGCTCCTTGGTATATGCACCGATTGGCATCAGCGTCCTTCTCAGCTGTTCCTGTGTAAGATTGTACAATGCATACGTCTGGTCCTTTTTCGCAGTAACGGAATTACGTACCGCAAACCGGCCGTTTGCAAGCTGTTCTACTCTCGCATAATGACCGGTTGCTATATAATCAGCTCCGATTTCAAGACTTCTTTTAAGCAAAGCTTCCCATTTCACATAACGATTGCAGGCAATACAGGGATTTGGCGTCCTTCCGCATTGATATTCCGACAGAAAATAATCAATGACATTCTTCTTAAATTCCTCTTTAAAATTCATTACATAATACGGAATTCCAATTCTGTCCGCTACCCTTCTGGCATCATCAACTGCCGTGATTCCACAGCAGCCTTCCCCTTTTCTGTTTTCTTCATTATAATCATCCTGCCATATCTGCATGGTTACCCCAATGACATCATAGCCTTCTTTTTTCAATAAATATGCCGCAACAGAAGAATCCACTCCTCCTGACATTCCAACAACAACTGTTCCTTTTGACATGTTACCTCCCATTATTCATCCTGCATCTTCTATATTTCTGAAGCATGTTATTATATTCCTCTGACTTGCTTCTTAGTTCCGATACTATTTTTTTCACGGTATCAACCGTCTTATCGATTTCTTCTCTTGTCGTATCTTCACTGATGGTAAGCCGAAGCGTCCCATAAGCGACCTCATCTGAAAGACCCACGGCACGCAGTACATGAGACGGCTCCAGTGAACCGGATGTGCATGCCGAACCGCTGGATGCACAAATTCCTTCCATGTCCAGCATTACCAGAAGAGATTCCCCATCCACATATTGAAAACTAAAGCTTGCATTTCCCGGAAGCCTGTTATAACGGTGACCATTCAGTCTGGTAAACGGTATTTCCCTCATAATCCGTTCAATCAGATAATCCCTTGCCCTGCTCTCACGGTTTGCACGCTTTATAAGATTGGCATTCTCCAGTTTGGCTGCCGTGGAAAGTCCAATAATACCGGGTACATTTTCTGTTCCGGCCCTCATCTTACGTTCCTGTGAACCTCCGAAAATCATCGGTGAAAGCTTAATTTTGTTTCTTACATACAAAAATCCCACACCCTTAGGTCCGCGGATTTTATGACCACTGGCACTCAAAAAGTCAATATTCATTTCCTTTACATCAATAGGAACATGACAATATGCCTGGACGGCATCCGTATGAAACAGAACTCCTGCCTGTCTTGCTATCCTGCCAATTTCGCCCACCGGCTGAATGGAACCAATTTCATTATTTGCAAACATGACTGAAATCAAGATGGTATCCTTCCGGATTGCATTTCGCAGTTCATTCAGTCTTATCATACCATATTCGTCAACATTTACATAGGTAATTTCAAATCCTTTTTTAGAAAGATACTCGCATGTATGAAGCACCGCATGATGCTCTATCCTTGAGGTAATGATATGCCGTCCCTTTTCTCCATAATTTTCCGCTGCATTTCTTAATGCCCAGTTATCTGATTCCGTGCCGCCTGACGTAAAAAAAATCTCATTCGAATCTGCCCCAATGGTTTTTGCAATTACCTCTCTTGCCTGATTTATCGCATTCTTATTCTCTGATGCCAGCTCATAAAGACTGGACGGATTACCAAACTTATCATGAAAATAAGGTATCATGGCATCCACGACCTCATTTCTGACCTGTGTTGTTGCTGCATTATCCAGATAAATCATCCTTCTCACTCCGTTTCCCTTATATTAAAAACACGGTCTTCATGCCCCGTACATTCCTACCGTGCCGACCATTTCGATTACATTAATATAATATGCATTCCAGTCATATAATGATAATAAGAAATATCAGGATGAACAATTCATGAAAAATAACACCATATTAAAAGGTACCCTGATTTTAACCTCAGCAGGAATCATAAGCCGTCTGCTTGGATTTTATTACCGTATTTTTCTGACCGGAATCATCGGTGCGGAAGGTCTTGGACTCTACCAGATGGTATTTCCACTGCTTTCCGTCTGCATGGCAGTGGCAAACAGCGGAATTTCCATTGCAATTTCAAGATACACCGCAGCCTTCATATCACAAAACAAAAAAAGAGAGGCCAAAAATACTTTAATCATCGGAATGGGAATTTCTGTGGTACTCTCTATTATTTGTACTACATTTCTTTTTTTATCCTCCGGATTCATTGCAGAACATGTTTTAAAAGATATCCGGTGTACCCTGTTAATCCGCATCATTTCTCTTACACTGCCTCTTGGAGTCATACATAACAGCATCTGCAGCTATTACATGGGAAAAAGCAATGCCGTGATTCCCGCAGTATCGCAGTTAATTGAACAAGTCATGCGTATCGGCAGTGTGATATTAATTTTCCATATCCGTGAAAGCAAAGGACTTCCTGTAACTGCGGCAACCGGAATGGCAGGACTTCTTTGCGGTGAAATTATTTCCTGCCTGTTCTGTATGACAGTTTGTTCTTTCCGTGTAAGTGATTTTAAAATAAACTCATCCCTTCACCTTACATCAAGCATCATAAAAATGGCTGTTCCAGTATCCGCAAATCGTATTATCTTAAGTCTTCTTCACAGTCTGGAGGCAGTTCTCATTCCCTCCATGCTGAAATCATACGGTCTTAGTTCCTCAGAAAGCCTTAGCATTTATGGAATTCTCTCAGGAATGGCATTTCCTTTAATCATGCTGCCTTCCACACTGATTAATTCCTTTTCTGCCATGCTGCTCCCTGCAGTCTCCGGAGCGAATTCCGCCAGGGAAACAAATTCCCTGACTCATACCATCCAGACTGCTTACAAATGCAGTATGGTCATTGGAATTTTCTGTCTCGGTGCTTTCCTTATCTGGGGGGATGAAGCCGGAAATCTGCTTTTTAATGAATCACTTGTAGGAACTTATGTAACTGCCTTTGCCTGGATGTGTCCTTTTCTCTACATCAGTACCACACTTGCCAGCATCTTAAACGGTCTTGGGAAAACCAATACAACCCTCGTGATGGATGTAACTTCCTTTCTCATGAGAATTGTGCTGATTATCGCTTTAATTCCACAGATGGGAATCACAGGATATTTCATTGCTTTCCTCGTAAGTGAAATTTACCTTGCCATTATCAGTGCCCTGACCATTCAGCGTCTTTATCCTGTTCCGTTTGATGTATGGGGTCTGATTATACAGCCGGTTTTATCCCTGGTAATTGCTTCCGGAGCCGCTTTATTTTCCCATCATGTAATCATTGCCGTTCTTCCTGCACTGCCTTCTCTGATTCAGCTTCTTGGCTGTGGTGCAATCATGGGAATCCTGTATTTATTTTTCATCTATATCGTATTTCAGGATAAATCACAGAAATAAATCAATCAGGCAGGATGGTACTCTGACAAATCCCATCCTGCCCGATTATACGCAAAAAGAGCTGTGCACCAATGCTTAGTGCAACAGCCCCTAAAATCAACATAACCCTTACCGGCTTATACTCTTGAAAGATATTCGCCTGTTCTTGTATCAATCTTGATAACATCGTCCTGATTAACAAATAACGGAACATATACAGTTGCTCCGGTCTCTACCGTGGCCGGCTTTGTTGCACCGGTAGCTGTATCTCCCTTAACACCCGGTTCTGTTTCTGTAACAACCAGTTCTACGAAAAGAGGTGGTTCAATGGCAAATACCTCGCCCTTATGGGAACAAAGCTTAACCATCTCATTCTCCTTAACAAACTTAAGTGAATCGCCTACATTGTCTGCATTCAGTGCAATCTGATCATAAGTATTAACATCCATGAAGTTATATAAATCTCCATCATTGTATAAATACTGATAATCAGCTCTTTCAATATGAGCCTGTGGCAGCTTTTCTGTTGGTCTGAATGTCTTTTCAACCACGCCGCCGCTTTTGATATTCTTTAACTTTGCTCTTACAAATGGTGAACCCTTTCCAGGCTTTACATGCTGGAACTCTATGATTGTATAGATATTGTTATCCATTTCAACTGTTAAACCATTCTTAAAATCTCCTGCCTGTACCATCTTCTGGTATACCTCCTTGGAATAATCTTATAATATTCTATAATAAACGGTGCTATTTGACAAGACCTTTTTTTCCAGATGTTTGGGAAATCTTTCTGAAAATTCACCAAGACCTTAACAAATGGATTGGGTCTTTACAAGTATTCCCACTCCTTCATCAATTCCTCATAAATCTCATACATGGTTTTTCCGTCCGTTCCCACAATAATATCCGCCGTATCTTCATAAATATCCAGTCTTGCATCCATCAGGGTTTCAATCCGTCCTTTTAAATCCTCTCCCTTAAGAAGCGGTCTGGTTTCATCTCCTTTTAATCTTCCTACCAGCT
>JAQXXN010000179.1 GCA_029226085.1 Thermoflexaceae bacterium | reverse complement strand
ATCCGTGGAACCATTATCGATTACATATAATGTAAAATCAATATTCTTTGTATGCTCTAAAATTGACTGTATACATTCCTGTATGATGTCACCATTATTATACGTAACAATACTTCCGGAAACTTTTCTTTTTATCAACGTCATTATTCCTCACTCATTGCCGGAAAACTAAGGGTCTGTTCTCCATCACTGCTATCCACATCAACAATATAACTTTTCGTAATATAGCCATTCTGCTTAAATGTTATTACATATTCGCCTGCATCTTTATTTATTGTAAGCGGCGCTGTTCCCATATATACATTATCCACGTATACGCCTGCACCGGACGGCTGTGCTATGGTCACCTTAACTGCACCGGTTGTGGCTGCCGTAGTCTCATTTACCGCCGTTGTTGCCTGTGTTGTGGTTGCTGCCGTTGTTTTCTGCGCCGTGGTGGTCTGCGTTGTGGTAGTCTGTGTTGTGGTTGCTGCCGTTGTCGTGGATGACGTATTTCCATTCCCCGAAGACGCCGAATATATTTTTGCCAGATCAAATTTCTCTACCTGATATGTGGAATCCACAGTAATTCTTGTAGTATATGTCTCATAATCATCGGACAGCAGATTAATAATATATGTACCAAATTCAAGTACCACAGGCTTTGAATAATCGGTCTTGTTTCCTTCGATAAACAACTCTGCATCCTTTGGAAGAATCTGAAATTCAACCGTTCCCGTCTTATTGGCAGGTGCCTTGAATTCAGAAAAATCCATTGTAACCGTCATGTCCTTGGCAATGTATACGGTCTTTTGGGCTTCCTGTCCATTATTGCTCATCACAACCTCATATTCGCCTTCCGGTACAACAATCATCATATCCTTGCTTACCGTATACAGAAAGCTTCTTCCAATTTCAACCATGCCGCCCACAAAATCCTCAGCACCGGTAAACGTAAGATAGCCATGCCCTTTATCCACGGTAACAGAATATATTTTATTGCCAATTCCTCTTACGGTTACCACATCCCTGCTCATTACTTCCGCAGGAGAAAGAATCTTGCCATCCGAAATTACCACCAGGGTATCCGGATACATGTAGCTCGCACTTCCGAAAGTAATGGTTGATGATGCAGCAGTTGCCTTAAATCCTGTAACATTGCCGCTTCGAAATGCCTCCTTGCTGACATAAACTGTCTTTGCCTTCTTTTTGGAAGCATCAAATGTGATATCCAGGATTTCTCCCTCATCAAGCTGTACCATGGAAATCACCTCGTCATAATAACCTTTTACATCCGTTCCTCCATTATAGGAAAGAACATAATTATTGCCACTGTAGATATCTTTTACAATTATCTGCATCTTGTTGATATCCATCCCGATAAGTGCCGCCGTAATGCTCTCCGTACCGCTTGAAAGTGTTTCTGTTTCCGGCTCAGTTTCCTTACTTGGCATAGGCGTAATTTCGCTTCCGCTTATTATTTTGTTTTTATTGCCGCTTCCACTGCCATTACATGCGCATACTGTCAGAATGCACATGACTGCCATGAGGAAACATACGAACCTTTTCATGATAATCTCTCCTACCAGACTTTATAATTCTGCTGCAGATAATTCTGCACATAATCTGTTGCTCCACTCTTTAAATCACGGAATTCACCGGTATATCCCGCATCACGCAGCTTTGTGATGTCCGCCTGCGTAAAATACTGGTATTTTTCTCTTAAATCCATCGGCATGTCAATATATTCTATATTTGGCACAAGCCCCAGTGCAATAAACACCGACTCTGCCAATGTCTTAAAACTTGCCGCATGTCCGGTTCCCAGATTGAATAATCCGTTTACATCCGGATTCTCTAAGAAAAACGCAATTACATCACAAATATCCTTAACGTACACAAAATCCCTAAGCTGGCCTCCGTCTTCATAGCCTTCCTTATGGGATTTAAACAGCTTAATGCAGTTATTTTCCTTTGCCTGGTTAAATCCATGGAAAATCATGCTTGCCATCCTGCCCTTGGCATATTCATTAGGGCCATAGACGTTGAAAAACTTCATTCCTACCGCCTGTGCCGGTCTTTCCGTCTGTTTCTCAGCCCAAAGATCAAAAATATGCTTGGAATATCCATAGCGGTTAAGCGGCATCAGGCACTTAATATCCGTTCTGTCATCAAATCCCTGCGCTCCGTCTCCATAAGTTGCTGCCGAGCTGGCATATAAAAAACTAATCTGCTTTTCCGTACAATACTTCCACAGCTCTATGGTATACAAATAATTATTTCTGTACAGGTAATCAAAATCCTGCTCCGTGGTAGCAGAACATGCACCCATGTGTATAATCGCCGTAATATTTTCAAGCTTCGGAAGTTCAAAAAGGAACTCATCCTTATGATAATAGCGAATGTATTTCTTATTACGAAGATTCATCCATTTTTCAGAGATATTTACATTATCAACAATATAAATATCCTCCATTCCCATTTCATTTAATTTTGCAACAATGCAGCTTCCAATCATTCCGGCTCCGCCCGTAACTACAATACTCATGCTCTGCCTCCTTAATCATTTTGTTCCAGTCTTTTCATTGCATTTATGATATTAGTCGTGGATTTCCCTTCCACAAAAGGAATAACTTCCACGCTTCCTCCCATGGAACGGACAAAATCCGCTCCCACGATATTATCCGGCTGATAATCGCCGCCCTTTACCAGAATGTCCGGTTTTACCCGTGTAATCAGATTATACGGCGTATCCTCCTCAAATAAAACAACATAATCGATAAATTCCATCTCGGCCAGCATGTCCATTCTGTCCCGTTCATTATTAACCGGACGGCTCGGCCCCTTTAACCGTTTTACGGAAGCATCTGAATTCAGCCCCAGGACAAGTATGTCTCCCTTTGCCTTTGCTTCCTTCAGATAACGGATATGACCGATATGCAGAATATCAAAGCATCCATTGGTAAAAACTATCTTTTTATGCCGCTGTCCCGAAAGTGCTTTTTCAATGGTATCCATGGTCTGTATTTTATTGACCTCATGGAATAATTCATCAATAACCTCACTGATACTGACCACTGCAGTTCCAAACCTTGTCACTTTAATGGAAGAGGCCGTATTGGCGAGCTTTAACATCTCCTTTGACGAAAAACCAAAAGCCATTGCCGCCGCCACATATGCAAATGCGGTATCACCGGCACCCACCACATCATAAACCTTTCTGGAATCGCTTTTTTCAAACAGTACGTCGTCATTTTCATCCAGATATGCCATTCCGTCTGCACTAAGGGTTGCCAGAACACACCGGCATCCTGCCTTCTGTCTTAATTCTTTCATTGCCGGAATGATTTCATCCATGGTTTCAACCGGCATGCCTGTCAAGTCATGCAGCTCTTTTTTATTCGGCTTTAACAAATATGCCCCGCCATATTTTTCAGGATTTGGATCCTTTACGTCAACAATTACCCGTTTCCCGTTCCTGTTTGCGATGTCGATAATTTTCTGAGTAAAATCAAAGGAAAGCATGCCCTTCATGTAATCCGAAATCAGCACCAGATCAAATTCCTGAATCCTTCTTTCATAAACGGCAAGGAGCCTATCCTTGGTCTGTTCCAGAATATCCTGAGTACTTTCATCATCCACCCGCAAAAGCTGCTGGTTTCCCGCAACAAAACGTGTCTTTAAGGTAGTGGGTCTTACAGCTTCCACGGCAACCATTTCCGAATCAATTCCATCTTCATGAAGTAGCCGTAAGATTTCTTTTCCGGCCTCATCTTCCCCAATACATGCCATGAGGGAAACCTTCTGTCCGATTCCCACCAGGTTCGTTGCCACATTGGCGGCTCCGCCCAATATGTTTTTTTCACCCTTGTATTTTAGTACCGGCACCGGTGCTTCCGGCGAAATACGGTTAATGGAGCCGTTACAATAGCGGTCCAGCATGATATCACCTATTACCAGAAAGCTTTTGGGATTAAGGGATATATTTTGTATTGTTTCCTTTGTCATTGCCTTACACCTCATAAGTGTTAATAATTTCGTCAACTGCGCCTGTAACCTGTTCCACGGTTACCTTGTCCACGCATAGATATCTTCCTGTAACTGCAATACATGCCTTACATTCGGAAGTCATCTTCCCTACGGCACACCGTTTACATGTCATGTCCGCATTACATATAAGCATCGGGCTTACTCCGCCCTCTTCCTTTCTGTCAAAATCATATGGAAGAAATCTTCCGTAATTATATTCTCCGAGAATACACACGGACGGCGTATTCACCGCTGCCGCAAAATGTATTCCGCTGGTATCATTGCTGATTACAAGCTTTGCATGCCGTATAACCTCAGAAAGCTCCATAAGTGTTGTCTTGCCAAAATAATCTCTGATAACCGTTTCCGGTTTCTTATACTCTGCAAGCTTCCCGTACAGATATTGTTCCTCCCTGCTTCCACACACATACGCCGTCCATCCCGTTTTTTCATAGACATAATCTGCCACCGCTGCAAAATTCTTAATGTCCCACATCTTTTTCGGGGTACTCGCTCCTGGGAATAGGATAAAATAATCTCCCTCCGGAATAATTTCGGGACGTGCATCATATTTATTTAATACAGGCATGCCTGTCCGGAAATCTTTTCTGCCAAGACCGCGTATAAGCTCACCGTTACGTTTTACTTCCATAAGCCACTGTGAGGACACTGGTATCAGCCTGTCATAAACGGCATCCAGCCGGCGTTTATTATGTTTTAGTGTAATATAACGGCTGAGATTTGTTCTTGTTTCATCCGAAACAAGTCCTATCTTCTCTTTTGCCGGTATGGATGCTGCCAGCATGTCCATGTGTACGGTTCTGGAATATGCTGTCTGAATCATTGTTTCAAAAGACAATTCCCGCAATTTTAACAACATTTCCTTTTTATAGGAATTATCCCCTTCAAATTTCCGAATATTCAATGTGATAATTTCATCGAAATATCCGGTTGCCTGTGCTATCTCCACACAGGGAGCACTGCACATGAGTGTAATCTGTTTTCCGGGATAAATATTTCTAAACTCTCTGGCACTGTCCAGCCATATGATGAAATCGCCTATGGCATCTGTCTTAATAACAAGTACCTTTCCATTCTCTTTACTGCTTCTTAAATTGGGCATTCTCACTGCCTCAAACTGTGCCATCCAGATATTTGCCCAACGTAATAGTTTTTCAACTTTGCCCTTAAAACCCATCTTCCATCTCTTTCCACAATCTATACAGACTTTGCAAACGCAAGGAGATTATTAAAATAATGCCCTTCATGCTGTTTTAAATATCCTTTTTCTATCTCATGCCCGGACAATACCAGCCCATAGCCACAGCCTAGTTCTGTGGCAGCCAGAATATCCGTGATCTTATCACCTACCATATAGGATTCTTTCATGTCAATGTCAAAATCCTGTACTGCTTTCCGGTAAAGTCCCGTGGCAGGTTTTCTGCATGTACAATGGTCTTCTTCAACATGCGGGCAACAGTAAAATGCATCAATTTCTGCATTTTTCTTTCGCAAGAGCTCATTCATGTACGCATTCACCCGCTCTACGTCTTCCATTGAAAAAAATCCTCTTCCCACACCGGACTGATTGCTTATGACAATTAACAGATACCCTTTTTCCTTTAATATGGAAAGTGCTTCCACGGAACCGGGAATAAACTGCATCTTTTCACATTCATGCAGGTAGTCCACTTCCACATTGATGGTTCCGTCCCGGTCCAGAAAAATCGCCTTTTTCATCAGTTCTCCTCAAAAAATCCCAATTCCTTTAATTCCTTTTCAATAATTCCGCAAATGGTATGAATGACCAGAATATGCATCTCCTGGATTCGCGGTGTATTGGCAGACGGTACATTAATGGTATAATCACAAATTTCCTTAAGCTTGCCCCCGCCTTCCCCTGTGAGGGCAACAGTGGTAATTTTCTGCGCCTTTGCCTGTTTGGCCGCAAGGACAGTGTTCATGGAATTGCCGCTTGTTGATATAACAAATAGTACGTCTCCCGCAGCTCCCAGTGCCTTTACCTGTTTTGAAAAGATACTGTCATAATCATAATCATTTCCCAGTGCCGTCATAACTGCCGTATTGGCATTCAGGGAGATTGCCGGTATCCCGGCTCTTTCAATCTTATATCTTCCCACCAGTTCCCCGGTCATGTGCTGGGCATCAGAGGCGCTTCCTCCATTGCCGCATACAAGTATTTTATTGCCTTTCCTGTATGCTTCTATGCATAATCCACATACATTTTCAATCAGTGAACACAATTTTTCATCCTGTAAGAGCCTGATTTTGGCATCCACTGATTCTTGTATGTTATTCCTGATATAATCCTTCATGAAATCGTCCACTCCACCTAATAATCATAGTTATTGTAATTATACTTTATTTCGTGGATTATTTCAAGGATTCTACGAACCTTAATCTTGCCTCATTCTGTTTTACCACCACATTTAATTTTTCAATGTCTTTGTCCGGTATCCATGCTTTTGAAGAATTGAAATAATGATCCATGATTTTAAAATACTTTTCCGGAAAGGAAAACAGAAGTGAAAGCACTATTAAATCCTCATCCGTTATTGTTTTTACCCGGTTATATTCATCCATCATCCGATATGCCAGCTTAATATCCCAGTTATATTTTTCCAGTATTTTTCTCATGAAGTCATATAAGTCTACAATTTGTACATTGATATTTGCCCTTTCAAAATTCACAACCGCAACATAGCCTTTTCCATTTAATATATTATGATGATTGCAGGAACCGTGGGAAAGTGTGCCTGTTTTCATGGCTTGTTCATACACCGGCATGTAATCTGATTGTTCTAAATACTCCATTGTGTTCAATGCTTCTTTCAGAAATACATCCATTTTTTCAAATGCCATCCGTTCAAAATCCGATTTTCCCTTCTTTTTTCTCAGGTAATTGGAAACAGATCTCATTTCTTTTATTTTCTTTTCATATTTCTCTTTCAGATTAACAGAAGCCGGTATTTGAAAGCTTAAACTTTCCGGTTCCAGACGAAATTTGTTAAGACATACATGCGCCCTTGCTATTCCACCACAGGCATTTAATACATCATTATAGTTTTTTACGTCACATTCCCCTGCATCAAACCATTTTTTCAGATAATATTTCTTTTTATCTTCATCTTCCGCAAGAAGGTTTCCATTTACGGTGCGTTCAAAAATGTCTACCGTATGAAACCCATTTTCCGTAAGTTTTGATGTTATGTAATCTTCTTTTGCATATTTTTCTTCTTTGCATGTTGTTTCACGCAATAGTTTTATTCCCTGATTTGTTTCACAAATATACGCGCCACGGCCTCTTACCGTTCTGTATACAGATAAACCGAATTGTTCAAAAATGCCCACTTTTCTGCCTCCAAAATAAAAAATCCCATCAACCGTTTGAAGAGTCTATCTAATATTATGAACAGACTTTCCAAAATATGTTGATGGGATTTATCTTTGGATTAATTACATTTCGCCTTTTTCATCTGCCAGCTTGCCTTCTGCCAGCGCCAGAAGAACCTGTCTGTCATTCTCGATTGGTTTTTCAATGACAACACGAAGCAGGAGATTTAACATCTCTCCGATTTCCTCTCCCGGCTTCATTCCAAGTTCAATCAAATCCTTGCCGTTTACCGCCAGATCCTTAAGGTTGACACAATCGCCTCTTGCCACGATTTCGTTATACATTTTGTAGACAGTTTCTATCTGGGTAAGATATTTACCCATGGGAATAAACATTACCTCTTCCTTGGACTTATATATGTTCCGCTTAAAATCCCTGAGCATCGGAATAAAATCCACACCCAGATCGTGCATTGCCTGCCTTACGTCAATCTCATTAACCTTTATGGGTACTGCTTCCTGACGAATTAATTTCTCCACGGTTTCCGTGGTATAATTATCCAGCTTCAACGCGCGAAGCGTCTCATACGCAGCTTCCGGTCCTGCATAATAAAGCAGTGCCGCATAACGCATAACCGGAGTCTTCACGGAGTTTTTAAGCATCTTCATTACAATGACTTTTTTGGGAGACTTGATAACCTTGTCCACGTGTGGAAGAATCTGTTCCAGAATCCCACACTCTGCAAAAAGCTCCACGTTTTCCGGCCGGTCAGACAGTAACGTCTTAATCAGTTCCACCTGGACCCGTTCCATGCTGACTTTTTTAATGTTGGGTGCCAGTTTTTTGATTGCCTCCATCGTCTCTCTGTGAATGGAAAATCCCAGTTGCGCCGAAAAACGTATGGCACGCATCATCCGCAATGCATCTTCCGTAAAACGTTCCTCGGGATTTCCCACACATCGTATCATTCCCTTACGAATGTCACCTATTCCGCCAAATTCATCCCGAAGTCCGTCTTTTTCATTGTATGCCATGGCATTGATGGTAAAGTCCCGGCGCTTTAAATCTTCCACAAGTTCCGTGGAAAATTCCACAGCCTTGGGATGTCTTCCGTCCTCATACTCACCGTCTATCCGGTATGTGGTAACTTCATAGCCGGTTTTATCAAGCATGACCGTTACCGTGCCATGCTTAATGCCCGTATCAACCGTTCTCTTAAAAAGCTCTTTTACCTGTTCCGGAAGGGCATTGGTAGTAATGTCCCAGTCATCCGGCTCTCTTTTTAAAATACTGTCACGAATACAGCCTCCAACGGCATATGCTTCGTAACCGTTTTCCGTTAATGTATCAATAATCTTTTTTACATCCTTTGGTAATTCGATCCTTAGTTTACCCGGTTTAATCACTGATTAATCACTCTGCCTTATTACCTTAATTAATATGCCTTACCCCAGTAAACCATTGCCTTGGCAGGCTTTCCACAGCAGACACACTTGTCTGACAACTGCTCCTGCTCAAATGGCATACAGCGTGAGGTGGCTGTCGTTTCTTCTTTTATCTTGTTTTCACATGCTTCATCACCGCACCACATGGCTTTTACAAATCCCGGCTTATTGGCGATTGCATCCTTAAATTCCTCATAGGTGACTGCCGTTGTTGTATGGGAATCCCTGTGCTTTCTTGCGCGTTCGAGCATTTCAACCTGCATTCTGTCTAAAATCTCGCCAACCTTTTTTTCTACCGCATCCAGGGATACCACTTCCTTTTCACTGGTGTCTCTTCTTACCACAACACACTGCTTTGCTTCGATATC
>JAQXXN010000178.1 GCA_029226085.1 Thermoflexaceae bacterium | reverse complement strand
AAAATCCGGGAAACCATGGGAAAGATTTACCGCACCGTATTTCATGGAGACCCTGGTCATCCTTCGAATTACCGAGTCCGTAAATCCTGCTGTTCTGGTGCTTAAGCTTTTCATCCTTCTTCTCCTTTTATGATTTCTTTCATTCATTAACAAGCTCTGTTTTTGATAATAGAAGTATAACATTTCATTATAAAAAGTGTTAATATATAAAAAATACAACTTGTTCTAGTTCTAATCTATAACAAGCTGTATTTTTAATTATAAATTATTTCTTTTCAAATGGCTCAAAATCCGGCAAATCCAGATCGAATTCAAAATCACCAAACTGATTATTCGATGATTTCTTCTCCGGTTGCGGCGTTTCTTCAACTCTGTTTTCCGGTTCTTTATCAGGTTCTCCATATGTTTTAAAATCCGGAATGATTTCTTCTACCTGCTCTTCCTGCACCACTCCCGAAGACTGGAAGACTTCAAACTGTGGTACCTCCGGTTCATTTTCCTCCGGCTCTTCCATCTTAAAGTTACCAGAGGACTGGAATACTGCAAATTGCGGTACAGCTTCCTCTATGATTTCTTCCTCCACATGGCTGTTACCTGTCGGCTGATATACAGCAAAGTCTGATGTATCTTCCGCCATTTCATAACCCTGATCAGCAACCACCGGAATTTCCGGTTCTTCTACGGATGTTGCTGCAATTTCCGCCTGGGCATCGATTTCATCTGCATTCTTTTCTTCCTCTTTATCCAATGCTTTAATCATTTCATCTGTCCAGACAAATTCTGCAAATTCATCATTCTTTTTCGGTTGAACCGCTACATTTTCTTCACCGGAAGCAGTATCTTCCTCATCAAAATATGCGGAATCATCTACCGAACTCCAGTCAAAGAAATCACTGTCATTGGCAAAAGGATTTATTTTCTTTGGAACTGCCTCTTCCTGCACGATATCCGTGGTTTCCTTCGCCGGTTCATCATATACATACTCTTCCTCGGCATTTTCCGCCAATACCGGTTCAGCTTCCAATTCCACCGTTACAGGTTCTGTCTCCGCTTTTTCCACTACCGGTTCTTCATATGCAAATTCTGTCTCCGCTTCTTCCACTACCGGTTCTTCGTATACAAAATCTGTTTCTTCCGTTATCGGTTCTGTAACCATATCCGGTTGTTCTTCGGATATCTGCATCTCTTCTACTGCATATTCTTCCGGAACATTCTCTTTTTCTTCAAACGGCTCTTCAAAACTCTCAGTGAACAGAGGTGTTTCTTCTGCATCCATGTTATAGAAATCTGTTAAGGACTGAGCCTGACCGAAATCAAATGTTTCACCCAAATCAAGTCCCAGATCAAATTCCTCCGGTTCAACATAATTCAATGTCTCTGTTTCCGTCTCCAATTCATCATTTCCGCCATTATTATCCGATACGACATCAAATAACTGTGTGGCGTCAAATTCCGGCGTAATAAACTGTGGTGAAGCTATATCTACAGAATCCATATTTTCTTCATTTTCGCCCTCTGCCTTCTGGCTCTGTGCAACGGACTGAACAAATTGGGAATCAATGGTTCCTGTATTGTCATAATTAAATTCAAATAATCCTGCCAGCGAATCATTTACATCTCTGTTTATTTCTGACTCGATTTCATCTGATAATTCTAAACTAATATCCCTATTCAATTCCTCCACAATGTCCTGTGGCAAATCAAAATAATCTGAACTGTCAGAATTATATTCCGTTTTATCTTCTTCTGTTTTTCCCAAAGATTCCGTATCATCAGAAAATACTGCTGCTTCTTCCGACAGATTTGATTTTTCAGCCGGTTCCATCATTTCTTCCATGGTTGGCATAACCAGTTCTAAATCATCAAATCCAAACGAATTAAACGCATTATCTGCTGTTTCAAACTGTGGGAAACTGTCCTCTTCACTATTTGAAAGGAAACTTCCCATCGTCTCAAACATTGGTTTGCTCTGAACAAAGCCATAGTTTCTGTTTTCATATGTACGTTCTTCACTGTTACGATTCCTGTTATTAAAGGAAACCGGATTCTGAATCACAGTTCTGCTTTCTGATGCTTTATCCAAAACTTCTTCCGGCTCATTCATATCGTTGACCGGTTCTTTGATTTCCGGTTCTTCAATTTCCGGTTCTGCAAACTCCGGTTCTGCAAATGCTGGTTCTTCTATTTCTGGTTCTGCAAGCTCTGGCTCGTCAAACTCCGATTCTGTAATTTCTGGTTCCTCAATTTCTGCCTCATCATATACTGCTTCACCGATTTCCGGTATTTCTACACTTTCCATCGCTGGCATTTCATATCCCGGTGTCTCAAATGCCGGTTCTGCAAACTCCGGCTCTGCAAATGCCGGTTCTTCTATTTCTGGTTCTGCAAGCTCTGGCTCGTCAAACTCCGGTTCTGTAATTTCTGGTTCCTCAATTTCCGGCTCTGCAATTTCTGGTTCAGAAAGAATCGGTGATTCCATCTCTGGTTCCTCAATCTCTGCCTCTTCATATACTGCTTCACCGATTTCCGGTATTTCTACTCCCTCCATCGCTGGCATTTCATATTCCGGTGTCTCAAATGCCGGTTCTGCAAACTCTGGCTCTGCAAATGCCGGTTCGTCTATTTCTGGTTCTGCAAGCTCTGGTTCGTCAAACTCCGGTTCTGCAATTTCTGGTTCCTCAATTTCCGGCTCGTCAAACTCTGGTTCGTCGATTTCCGAAACTTCCATTTCCTGTAATGTTGCCTGCTCTGCTGCTATCCGCTCTGCTTCTGCCTTTTCTGCTGCTATCCGCTCTGCCTCTGCCTTCTCTGCCGCTATCCGCTCTGCCCCTGCTTTCTCTGCTGCAATGCGTTCTGCCTCTGCCTTCTCTGCCGCAATTTGCTCTGCTCTTGCTTTCTCTGCTGCGAGACGCTCTGCTCTTGCAATTTCTGCAGCTCTTTCAGCCGCAATTCGCTCCAGTCTTGCTTCTTCCGCAGCTTTCTCTGCCGCTGCCCTCTCTGCGGCAGCCTTCTCCAGTGCCAGCTGGTCTGCAAGCATTCTTTCTGCTCTTGCTGCTTCGGCAGCCTTCTCTTCCTCTGCCTTTAACGCCGCAATTCGTTCTGCTTCCGCTTTCTCTGCTGCAATGCGCTCTGCTTCTGCCTTTTCTGCTGCAATGCGTTCTGCCTCCGCTTTCTCTGCCGCAATTCGTTCTGCCTCTGCCTTCTCTGCCGCAATCCGTTCTGCTTCCGCAGCCTTTTTCTTCTCCTCTTCCTCCAGCTTTGTAGCCAAGGAATCATACATCTGAAGTTCTATTGGTATCTCACCGCCAGTTGATGAATCACCGGAAGAAGTATTGGCCGGATTAAAATGTCCTGCCGTATTGTATGGAGGTCTTTTATCAATATTGTCAAGCATTTTATCCAGTTCACTGTCATCCACATAAGAAAGACTTACCACATCTTTCTTATTATATTTGACAGGCACTTTTTCCAGATTATCCCCCAGTTCAACTTCTTCATCCATATAACGCGGTCTGACACCAAGTGCCGCCGATGCAACAATAGCCAGTATCGGATACATTAGATGCAGATAGTCCGAACCAAGTCCGTAGCTGATTGTAAAGCAAAATACTGCATTTGCAACAAACATCAGAATGCTGTTAGCACTGCCTTGTCCAAACCACATGCGCATCGCACCGATAATGGCCGCCATAATACATACTATATAATAATATCTTTCTATTTTATCAAAAGAAAACATGCTGTCAAAAAGTTTCAGGTAATCCGTATACTCATCCACATAAACAGAAGAAATCCCGTTTCGGTACATGTAATAATAAAGTCCCGCAATCAGCGCTACCACGAAAACCGTAATAACTCCCATTCTGGCTGCTTTCTTTTTTCGTACTGCATACAGAAGCACGGAAAAAACTAAAATCACTGCCATGAATCCTGCCATGGTATAGAGCTCTGACATTTCAAAATCACGTGTACTGATAAAATACGGCCACGGTGTAAGCAAAAGCAGTGTGATGAAACCAAACTGGTTCAACATTCTTGCCACAAGATATGCTGCCAGCATACATGCAATCACAATACCTTCACGTAAAATATCCAGTTCAAACTCTCCCATGCTGTAAATACGGATAACACATGCCAGTACAAGAAAGATTAATGTGGAAATAACCTCCAATGTACCTTTTATAATTGGATTGGAATATAGCATATTCGCCACTTTTGTCATATGTACCACATACGTGATGATACACAGAACCATGGAAACCACAACGGCACAAAGACCGGCATCCATGTCAATATTTTCCAAATCAAATACATTAATACATGCAAGCAGGGAATAAATTGACAAAATCATAAATATTCCCACATTACAATAATATACGGCATTCTTATTTACATTCATATTCTTTTACACCCCATGTTTTCTTTGAATGATTGTCAAATATATGTCCCTATATTTTACCATATAAACCCATTCATTGCAAAGAGATTTCTTCACCAAGACAAAAGGAATAAATTGATTTTTTAATAACCTTTTTTCCGGTCAGCCTGCATAAAGCAATCTCGTAATAATCCAGCTGTTTTTTATAACGCTTCACAAGAATTTTCCTGCCTGCATCCCCGGGCGGCACCGCATCCGTCTTGTAATCCGCAAGCACAAGCCCGTCCTCTGTTTCGTAATAAACATCCACGACTCCCTGTACAAGAATCAGTCCTTCAGAGCCGCATTCCGGATAGATTTCATCTGCCCCAATTCCCATGACAAACTGTTTTTCCCGATAAAGCTGTTTTTCTTTTGCTGCCTTCAAAAGTTCTTTGCCAAAAGACGATTCCAAAAGACAGCAGATATCCGTCACATTAATGGAATCCGCCCACTCCGCAGAAATTTTACCTGTTTCCACGCATTTTTGCAAATATTCCTTTATGGAAACCGTATCCTTGCATGCCTCAAAATCCATAAGCTCCATCAGTTTATGATAAGCACTTCCCCTGACAGCACCCTTTACTTCTTCTTCACCACTAATAAATTTCGGAACAGTAGGGGCAAAATCCTCCTCCACAAGCTTCATGCTGTTTTCATCGTCCACATGCTGTCCAAGGTATTTGAGTTCCGAAACAGTCATCTTCATTGGTAGTGTAATAATCTTATGCGGATATTGATACAGTTCTGATTCCAAAAGCGGCTCCCTTTCTGTTTCCTGTATCTTTTCTGCCGTTTTCTTTCGTGCCACATCACACATTCTGTCAAACGCTTCCTTTTGTATGACATGCACAAGGAAACTTCCGTTTTCTTTCAATGCGGCAGGCATGATCATGTCCAGATAGGACTTATGACTGGTTACATCCAGATAGGTAAGGCTCTTTCTTTCTGCATCCACAATCCATTTATCCATTGCCTTTTTTGCATCCCGCACACAGCCGGTAATATACAGTTTTTCTTTTGCACGTGTCATGGCAACATAAAGAATTCTTTGCTCTTCACTCAAGTTTGCAAGCCGTATTTTCTGCGCCGTTGTTCTTTTTACCAGAGTATTTTTGCGTATGCGAAGATCTGCATCAAAATAATCCGTTCCAATCCCCAGATCAGAATCAATAACCAGCTTCTGGTTTGCATCCATGTTGTTAAAGCTTTTCTGTGCATTTACAAGAAAAACTACCGGAAATTCCAATCCCTTGCTTTTATGAATGGTCATGATTCTTACCACATCATCATTTTCACTATTCAGGGATGCTTCCCCATAATCTACGTCATAAGTCTTTAGTCGTTCAATGTAACGGACAAAATTAAACAATCCATGAAAACTGGTACTTTCATATGCCTTAGCCTTTTCCATGAGCATGTCAATGTTCGCCTGACGCTCTGCTCCTGACGGCATGGAACCAATATAATCATAGTATCCCGTGTCATAAACAATATTCCAAATCAGTTCATGAATAGACCTGTATTCTGCCTCTTTTCTTAATTTTTCAAGAAATGCTAAAAACGGTTCCTTCTTTTCATTCCTGCACAGTAAAAAAGCATCATAAAAGCTCATGTCCGCCCTGCCAGCCCTGATTTGTGCCAGTTCATTACTGCTAAAACCGCCAAAATAGGATTTAAGAACGGCTGCAAGCGGAATATCCTGTCTTGGATTATCAATGACATTTAGGAGGCTTAACAACACCGATACCTCATAGGAATCAAAATAACCCGATACGGATTCTGCCTGTGCCAAAACATTCATTTCCGCAAACAGATTTACAAACCTTTCTGCATCCTCCCGTGCACTGCGCATTAAAACCACAATGTCACCATACCGGATTTTACGGTATGTTTTACTCTCCTTATCCAGACACAGATACTTATCATTATCCACAATTTCCTGAATCTTTGCAGCACAAAGAGCAGCTTGTGCCTCCAGGTCCGACATATCCGACTCATCCTCATGTTCCAGCAGAAGTACTTCTGTTTTCCCAAAATCACATGGACATTCTGGAAATGATGCCGCCGGATAAAGCCGGGCATTCTCATCATATGCAATATTCCCGAATTCCTTCTTCATGATTTTTTCAAATACATCATTGACACTAAAGAGTACGGACGGTCTGCTTCGAAAATTATTATGCAGTTCTATCTTCTGGTAAAGACCTTCCTCTTCCTTATAGCTGTCATATTTTTCAATAAAAAGCTCTGGTCTTGCAAGCCGGAAACGGTAGATGCTCTGCTTCACATCTCCCACCATGAATACATTCGGTTTTCCAAAACGTTCCCTGGAAATACTGTTTAAGATGATTTCCTGGACAAGATTACTGTCCTGATATTCATCTATGAGAATTTCTTCATATCTTTTGCTCAGCTCGTCTGCCACATGGGTATAAGCCAGCTTATCCCCATCTTTTTTTACCAGAATGTTTAATGCCAGATGCTCCATGTCATGAAACGTAATAATATTCTTCTTTTTCTTCTTTTCATCAAGACGCTCCATAAATTCAAGAGTCATGTCTACATATATGGAAATGGCTGGAAGACACTGCTTAACTAGGGCAAAAGAAGAGGTTAAATCCTGATTTCCATATGTATCACCTATCTTTGCAAGGGCCTTTTTCACCGTGTCCCGCATGGATTTTACCTGATTTTTCTTATCTTCACTTACAGTCTGGTCTTTTTTTGAAGATAATCTTGCAAATGAATGTTCTTTTATCTTTCCGGCACACACAAAGAGATTTTCCGATAAAATCAGGTCTTTCACATATATTAAGTCATCATTTAATGCATCAAGATACATATGTGGGCCATCTGGTTTGGATGCCATATCCAGCATTTCTGTCAGTATGTCAGCTACGGCCTCTATCTGCCGTTTCACTTCACTCCATGCATTCTTCATGATTTTCGAATCCAGAAATTCCTGTTCGTCAGACGATTCATAGACCTTTTTGCAATCATGCAGCCATTCTTTTGGCCACGGATTACTTTGTGCCGCACGGTACAGATTCAGAATATAATCTCCCAGACGTGCATCCGTTTTTTCCGGTGTGAAGCACTCCACAAAATCATAGAATTCCTTTGTTCCGGCATTATAGTAATCTTCTATCATCTCATCCATGACATCTGCCATCAAAAGCTTTAATTCTCCTTCATCCGCCACCTTAAATCCAGGATCAAGGTCAATTTCACTGAAATAATTTCGGATGATATTCAGGCAGAAACTGTCAATAGTAGTAATCTGCGCATGATTAATCAGCGTCTGCTGTCTTCTCAGATGAAGATTATCCGGCTCATCCTTCATTTTATCCTCAACTGCTTCAAGAATTCTCTGCTTCATTTCATATGCCGCAGCATTGGTAAAAGTCACAATTACCAGACGGTCAATATCCACCGGTGCAGCTTCATTGGAAATCATTTCAATGATACGCTGCACCAAAACCGCAGTCTTACCGGAGCCGGCAGCAGCCGACACCAGAATATTTCTATTATGAAGTTTAATTACTTTTTCTTGTTCACTGGTCCAGACTGGTGCCATTTTTCATATCCTTTCCTTTTTCTGACATACTTTCCTTTTCATGAATTTGATCACTAATCTTTTGAAAAATTATTTCATCACTTAAATTTTTCAGTCCATGATATTTACAGTCCGGCAATTTCTCATCAAATCCACATAAGGAACGGTAACCGCAATAGTCACAGCCAGACTTTTTATCCTTCACGTACGGATTCACTTCTGCTTTTCCTGAAAGAACCTGTTTTACGGAATCTTCAATTAACATATCCACATGTTCGGACAGTTTCCATATCTGTTCCCGGTTAAGAAGATTGGATGCCTGTTTCATTTCACCATCCTTATTATAACTTGCCGGTATCACAAGAGATTTGCCACTTTTCGTGTCATCCAGTGCGTCTATTACCATTAAATCATCATTTAATATCCCCTTAACACGTAATTTTTCAAGGATTGCACTGTCAATATCCTCTGTATCCTCCACAAACGGATTTTTAATATTGTAGTAAAACATCCCGGCAGGAACAATTTCTTTTTCCGGATGTTTTTTCTGTTCCATTGCCATTGCGGCATTCATATAAGTAACCAGCTGGATTTTCAGACCATAATACGTTTCCAGAAGGTCAAAATCACTCTCTCCCGTCTTGTAATCCACAACCTTGACATAGACATTGTTCTCATCCTCACAGATATCAATACGGTCAATTCTTCCCCTTACCTTTTTATTAAGCACGAAGTTTTTTTCGAAATCAGAAGGGACGAATTTCCCGTGTAAAAGCTGATTTTGGATTGCCCACACGGTTCTGTCCGCCATGGCAATCACCCGGCTTATCATGTATTCATTCCGTTTCGTACTGTAAAGAACCGTATTTCCATAATCTGTTGTGATTTCCATAACGCTTTCTTCCATCAGCTGTCTTCGTTCCTCATCCCCAATTCCGGTAAAGGTCTTGCCTGCATCACAAAGCTTCTGTGAAAAACGTTCCAGGGTATCATGATACAATGTTCCGATATCTGAGGCTTTGATATCATAAATTTCTCTTTCAGAAAGCCTCAACCCATACGTAACAAAATGTGCAAATGCACACGAATAAAAATTCTCAACTGCTGAAATACTTGTCAGGTAATCTTTTCCGTAAAGTTCTCCTGCCACATCCTCTTCAATTTCATTCCTGCAAAACTTCCATCGTATACTGCTTTGCGGTATCTTAACCAGGCGCAGCACGCTGTCTCCTGCTGCATCACTTCGAATCCTGATATTCGGAAATAACTTACAGATACTGATTAAAAGATACGACATTTTTCTGGATTTTCCATCCGAACAGATTCGGGCATAGGATAAATACAGGCGTTCCTTGGGTTTTGTCATGCTAAGATACAGATAGAATTTCTGCACAAATACCTTTTCTCTGTCCGTCATGGAAAGTTCCACGTCATTTTCCCGCAAAAGCTCCTTATCACTTTCCGATATAATCCCGCCTCCGCCGGACTGCCTTGGAATAATTCCGTCATTCACACCGGTAAAGAAAAGCACCTTAATATTTTCCAGTCTTGTTCTTTCAATATCTCCAATCATGACTGCATCCGCCTCCTGCGGAATCAGTCCCACCTTTATTTCACGAAATCCGGCATCCAGAATATCATTAAATTCTGCAAAGCTTACCTTCTCATTACCAAGAAGTGCTACAAACTTGTCCAAAAGTCCGATAATTTTACCATAAACCTGCTCATATTCTCCCTTTAAACTTAATTCTCCCCTGTCTGCAAATTCCTTTGCTCTCTGCTTAAGCTTCTCTTCCAGGGATGTTCTGACCATGAATTCATATAAAACCGTCGCATAATCCCGAACTGTCCTGCATCTTCTGATATCCTCCCGGAATTCTCTTAACAACTCCAGTACCCGTTCCCGAATGGAATTAACATATTCCATGGAAAGACCTGTTTTCTCCATGCGTGCCGTCTTTCGAATCCACATGTTTTCATAACGCTTATATCCTTTTATTCCCAGCGCCAGGCAGTAATTTTCAAGTATATCGGTATCTTCCCTTGAAATTCCTGCAAATCCCGTCTTTAAAAAGCCAAATACACTCTCATAGGAAAAATCCTCTTCCACAATCAAAAGAGCTCCACGAATAAAAGCAACTGCAGCATTTCCCATGATATTGCGCTTATAATCCAAAAAGCTTGGAATATCATTCTGGGACAATATATTTACCGCAAGTTCACCATACGTTTCGATATCTGCAGAAACAATGGCAAAATCCCTGTAATGATATCCTTTTTCCATAATCAGCCGCTTAATTTCCCCTACCGCGAATGCAATCTCATTTTTTGGCATGTTTCCTTCAAAAATCTGTATGGAATCATCTTCTCCCATAAACCGCGCATTTCCATACCGGAAAATATTTTTTTCCAAAAAAGCCAGTCCCGCACTTTCCTTAAGGCGTACCGGAACTTTATCTTCCATGACAATCGGAGGTATAATCTCTATCCTGCTTTCATCCGCAATACGATATAATTTCCGGATGGTATTTTTACTTAAGAAAAAGAGGTTTGACATTCCATCCTGAAGGTTCACATTTTCACCAGAATCAATTGTTACCGTAACCGTAAGTTTCTGACAGCACTCCATCAGTATCTGGATAAGCCGGTACTGTATCGGAGTGAATCCGGTAAAACCGTCCAATGTGATAATGCTGTTCTGAATCATTTTCGATTGCCCTGCCACACGGCAAAGTACTTCCAGAATTTCCTCACTGGCAATGTATTTTCCATTAATATAGGACTTAAACCCTTCAAAAACCGTAATAATATCCTTTAATTTATACGAAAATAACGGATTATCCGTAACCTTTTCTGCCACACGGCTTAAATCCTCCACGTTTACTCCATATTGCAACATTTCAGAAACGGCTGATTTTACTTCCTCCACAAATCCGGGCTTATCAATATTCTTTTTAAAAACCAGAAGTTCATCCTTTTTATCTTCAAGAATCTTTCGCACAATCAGGCTTTTTCCCGTATCATCAAGAATCTCACCCTCATTCATACCCATTTCCTCAAATACTTTATAGGCAAGCCTCGGAAAGCTGACAATATCTACATTCAACACTCCGTGTGCCGGATGCATCTTTACGATTTTCTCCTGGGTTCCCATGGTAAACTGCTCCGGAACAATAACAATATAATTATTCTGTGGATTCTCTACGGACTCTCTTATTACATCCTCATACAGCCGGTATGACTTACCTGACCCCGAAGCCCCCAAAATCATCTGTAACGCCATCTTTCCACCTCCTGACACCAGAATTGATTAAAATTCTTCCATTTAAAATCCCATTTTTGATTCCAATCATAATTCTACCACATTCCGAATAAATATTTAATATCTATCATGAAAAAGTAAAGGTGATTCAATGAGCAGCCAGACCAAAATCATAGTATTAAAGCAAAAAAACCTGATATATGGAGCATTCATAGCCATAGTGTGTATTATCCTGATTCTGGCACTGATTTTCATGCTGCCGGGACAAAAAGACACTTCCCAGCCTGAAAACAATGTTTCCCAGTATACTGCAGGCGTTTATTACACCAGCGTGGTATTAAACGGAAAACCTGTGGAAATTAAAGTAAACATTGATGATAACCTAAATAATCACATTACGGCAGTCAACGTATCGGATTCCGTGGAAACAATGTTTCCTCTTTTCGACTCCTGCCTTGACGAGATTGTAACGCAGGTAATCGAAAATAACTCCACACAGAATGTTACATATTCCTCTGAAAATAAATATACCAGTATTATTCTAATTGAGGCTATTGATAATGCGATTGCGAAGGCACGGAAATGATGTGAAGGACAGGTGTTGTATGTGAAAATTGGGGTTTGTCGAGTAAGTGACGGATGTCCGGGGTGACAGTGGAAGGGGATGGTTTCTATCTGTGCCAAGGCAGTATGTGGGTTACGAATTGTGGTTTTCTAACACAATACATTTCATTTATCGACCAGTGACGAGTCGCCTGCCATTGCCCTCCATGGCAAGTGCAGGCTCAATCCGCCGTCCTGGCGGATTGCCTCTGTGTATCGGGGTATTGTGTAAGAAAAGCCTACAATTCTTCACAAACATACTGCCTTGGCACAGATAGAAACCATCCCCTTCCACTGTCACCCCGGACATCCTGTTTTATCGCTGTATTTAAATGAGCTTTGCTTTTCTGAATTTTTGAGAAAAGCCTAAAATATTTTGTTTGTAAAGGTTGCGACTCAGAGGCAATCCGCCAGGACGGCGGATTGCCTCTGCTTTGCCCATGGATGGGCATTTGCAGACGACTCGTCACTGGTCAGCAAATAAAATGTATTGTGTTAGAAAAGACACAATTCGAACCCCGCATACCCTCTCGTGTTCTCTATGACAGCCTATCCACAGTCTACCCACATCCGGCAGGAAAACCCGACACTTCAGCCCCACAAACCCAATTTCCATACACAAAACTTTGCTCTTTCCTCTCTCATAAAATCAGAAAAGGACCGCCCCACGGCGATCCTTCCCATATCCTTAATATTATATTTTACTTCCTACTGTGCATTCGTTGTCGGTACACTTGTAATCAAATCCGGATCTTTACCCTGTTCCACAGCCTCTATCTTAGCTCTTGCAATGGCAATGTTCTCATCATTCGGATATACGATGGAAAGCGGCTTAGAGCTGTCCGTTATACAATATTCCGAACCGGTGGCACCGGTAACCGTATAGGACTTAAATGACCATGCTGCCATATCCTGAAGCTGCATCTTAACAAGCTTTGTCATCTGCTCCTGAGGAATATTGGTTGTAACGAAATCAGAAAGTGATTCCATAATGCCCGTATAATTTGTAAGCATTGTTACAGACAAGGCTTTATCTGCTATTGCCTGTATAACCTTAATCTGGTTTCTTGATCTCTGGAAATCCCCATCTGCAAAGGCATGACGTTCTCTTGCAAAAATTAATGCCATATAACCGTCCATATGATTCATGCCCTTAACATAAGTATGTGTCTGTGCATAAGACGTAAATGCATAATCCGATTCTACATCAATTCCGCCTAACGCATCAACCAGCTTAATCATACCGGTGAAATTCAGTCTGACATAATAGTCAATATCCACATCATAGATATTTTCCAGTGTAGCAATGGAACAAGCCATTCCGTTAGTACTTGCATGTGTAAGCTTATCCTTGCCGGAGCCGCTGTTGCTTCCGTCACCATAATAAAGTGTTACCCATAAATCTCTCGGTGTTGTGATAAGCAGAATTTCTTTCGTTACCGGATTAATGGTAGCAATGATATTCACATCCGAACGTCCGTTGGCGCTTAACTTGCCCTCACTATCCGTACCGGAAATCAGAACTGTAAATGCCTCATCCGTTATTTCCTTATCCGGAACCTCAATAACAACATCATTCTTAATTTCCTTATATCCAAGAACCTTGGTATCCGTGGAGAATGTTACATAATATTCTTCCATGGTTGTACGGAAGCTTTCGTTAAATACGATTGCCTGAACCTCTCCAAGATAAAGTGCATCAACCAGCTCTGACCAGTTAGCATATTCCTTGGTTTCCACCGTGGTCTTTAATTCTTCATTTACATGTTCAATCGTTTCCTTGGTCTGCTGTGTATTTACGGATGAATTAATACCATACAGGTAATTGCCCGTCTCATTAATGGAAGTTGCTTCATCATCTGCCCTTACCACAATCGACATGACATCCATTCCTTCATCCGGTGTTGTTACCTTGTTCAGCATGTCATGTGTCACAACAAGATAATAACAGCCCACCGCCATAATAATACTAAGTACTACCGCCAGTACCTTACCAACCATGTGAGCCTTGGTAAACTGTGATAGCAGAACATACATAATAATCAGTAATAAAACTACTACAATGGCTACGACATATATAGTAGGAAGAACATTCAGAAACATAAGCAATCCCATGAATACTGCCATGAAAATCAGCATGACAACGGTAAGTGCCAGTCCTACTGTTCTCTCAATTTTCCTTTTTTGTCTGAGTTCCTTCTTGCTCAGGCGCTTCTTTTGGCCACTCCGGCCTGATGAGTTATTCATACTCACACCCCTTTCATTAATCTTAATAATTATACAACAATTCCCATTGAATGGCAAAGGTATTTTAAGATATATAACTAAAATTTAAGAATTATGTCACATTTTGTAAATAGTTTTGTTAATAATTTATTATTTTACGGACAGACTATCCTTAACAGACTGAAATATTCCGTTAAAATCCGGTCGAATTCCTTTCACGGTCAACAATCATTTCAAGGAGCAGAACATGAATCAATCAAATCTTGACATAAAAATAGAAAGTGTAGGCGGAATGGGAGCCAATCTAATTGGAAAAATCCTTGGAGAAACAGCCGCAATGAAACTTGGCATTCATGCCTCTAATTTTTCAAGCTATGGCTCGGAAAAAACCGGTTCCCCGGTCACTGCCCATGTACGCTTCAGGAATGAGCATGACAGTATCCTTCCAAATACGCCTGTCGAATATCCTGATATTCTCGTACTCTTCCACCACTCACTTTTAAAAAATACCAATGCCCTTGCAGGAATTACCACCCAAAGTTCCATTGTTGTAAACTCCCCCCATCATGCATCTGCCATACGGCAGTTTCTTCGTTGGGAATCCTGCAGCATATATTCCCTTAACTGCCAGAAATATATTACATCTGATTCCCTTCCCATCAACATGCTTATGCTTGGAGCAATCCTAAAATCCTTACAGGACGAAACTCTGCTTTCTGTCTTTTGTGACTTTGTAAAAGACATGTTTGCCTCCAAAAATCCACAGGCAATGCAGAAAAATATTTTGGCAATACAGCTTGGTTATGAAAACACAACTGTTTCTGTAAAAAACAGCAGTAAACGGACTGTTCTTTTCCAACCGGCACGCCATGTATCCGAATATGGCTATGCCAACACTCCCATTGGCGGCATTCTCCCAAGCCTCGGAAATACCGCAGAAAATAATATTTCCCTGTCCAGAAACGGTTTTATTCCTGAGTTCATACCGGAAAAGTGCATTCACTGCGGTCTGTGTGATTCTACCTGCCCTGACATGGTTTTTACCTTCCGGGAAGGAGAATACAATAATCGCCGGGCAATGATAAACTGTGGTCCCGACTACCGATATTGCAAGGGATGCCTTCGCTGCGTGGAAGTCTGCCCGACTCAGGCACTTATTTCAAAAAAGGAAGACGTTGAAAGTCTCTCCTCTTCCCACGGTGCAGACCCCGTTATCACCAGCGAGGCTTTTAATTCAGAAAATGTAATGGAGGGCGGATTAAATGAATAATCAGAAAAACCTATATTTAAATGGCAATGAAGCTGCCGCTTTTGCAGCAAAACAGATTAATTACCATATTGCCGGATATTTTCCCATTACTCCTTCCACACAGGTAGTAGAATCTCTGGAAATTGCCCGTTCCAAAAAGGAACATGACATTGTCCTCATCGGTGCCGAAGGCGAACATAGTGCCGCCGGTATCTGCTATGGTGCCAGTGCATGCGGCGCCCGTGTCATCAATGCCACCAGCGCAAATGGATTACTATATGCCCTTGAACAGCTTCCTGTACAGTCCGGCACCCGCATGCCCATGGTCATGAATGTGGCATGCCGCGCTGTTTCTGCACCTCTTTCCATAAAAGGTGACCACAGTGATATTATGTTTGCCCTCAATACCGGATGGCTGATTTTATTTGCCGCTACCCAGCAGGAAGTCTATGATTTTAACATCTGTGCCCTGAAAATTGCAGAAACATTAAGCCTGCCCGTCATTGTTGCCTATGACGGATTTTTCACAAGCCACCAGAAATGTACCGTTTCTGTTCTTGAGGATGAAACCGTTAAAACTTTTACCGGAAAACCCTCTTATGAAAATAAACTGCTGGATTTATCCAATCCAAAAACAATTGGCGCCTACATGAATGAACCTTTTTTAATCAATAACAAGTATCAGCTTCGGCTGGCAATGGATTCATCCATTCCTGCCATCCTACAAATATTTGAAAAATACTGTGGTATTTCAGGACGACATTTTGCCCTCACCGCTTCTTACCATGCGGACGATGCAAAATATCTGATGTTTGCACTTGGTTCTTCCTACAACACCGTCAAAAGTGCCGTAAATAGCCTGCGCAAGCAAAATATTCCGGCAGGAGCATTCACCATCCATGCATTACGCCCATTCCCGGCAGAAGAAATTGCCGCAATATGTAAAAAAGCAGAAGTAATAATTATTCTTGACAGGGAAGACAGTTTTTCAGCCACCGGAGGAAACATGACTTTGGAAATCAAGTCTGCATTATATGACTCCGGCTGTAAGGCCAGAATATATTCCCGTGTCTACGGATTAGGAGGACTTGATTTTTATGATTCTGACGCTAAAGAAATATTTATGCAATGTATTAGTAGCACTGCTAAATCTTTTGATTATTTTGGACAGTATCCTGGGGACACTTCTCATATACTTCCTTCATACGCTAACCCGATATCAGAAAAAGAAACATCTCCAGCTTTAGACAGCTTCTCTGCCATGAAAAAAAGACTTGCTCCGGGTCACATGGCATGCCCCGGCTGTGGCATTCCGGTTAATCTAAATATTTTGTTAAGTGCCATTGACGGAAATGTTGTTCTCCTCTTCCATACCGGCTGTGGAATGGTGGTTACTACCAGCTACCCGAAAACTTCCTTCAAGGTACCTTACATTCATAACCTCTTCCAGAACGGTCCTGCCACTATGACCGGAATCCTTGCTGCCTGTAAGGAAATGCAACGGCGCAGGGAATATCCTGAAGAAAAAATCACCTTTATCATGGTAAGTGGTGACGGGGGCATGGATATCGGCATGGGATCTACCATTGCAGCGGCCCTCCGTGGAGACGGTTTTATCTTATTCGAATATGACAACGGCGGTTACATGAATACCGGTTATCAGCAGTCCTACTCCACACCGGAAGGCGCCTTAAGCTCCACAAGAAGAAGCCCCAAAGACGCAAAAAGACACACCAGCTACAAAAATACACCATTTATCCTTGCTGCCGCCGGTGCTTCCTATGTCGCAACCGTTGCTGAAAGCAATGTCCCTGATTTTCGAAAAAAAGCAAAAAAAGCCGCCAGACATGCCGGAAATGGTAACTTTTCTTATATTAAGGCTCTTTCCGCCTGTCCGCTTAACTGGGGTGATACCCCTGCAACCGAACGCGAAAATATTGCTGCTGCCGTTAACAGCTGCTACTTTCCTCTGTATGAGATTGAAAACGGAAAACTTATCATAAATTATAATCCAGAAAAAAGCAACCGTAAATGCCCGGTATCTCAATGGTTTAAGTATATGAAACGAACAAAATATCTGTTAGAAGAAGAATATCGTGAAAACCTTGATGTAATTCAGAATGATGTGGATGAACGATGGAGAAAACTGCTTTTGCTGGCAGAAATTGAATTCTAGTGTAACGGTTTCCAAAGAACTGCACCATTCACATAGAATATTTTTCTGCGAGTGCAGGACAAAAAAACGCTGGCGTAGCGGGCTAGGCTGAAGCTTTTTGTCTTGCACTCTCGGAAAAATAGACCTGTGATAAGGTGTAGTTAATTTAAAACCGTTGCACTGGTTCGTGATACGTTGAAATTTTGCTTTTCTAACACAATATATTTCATTTTTCTACTAGTGACATTTACATATTGGCATAGGAAATTCCACTTCTGCGAATCCCTATGCCAATTCCATTCTTTAAAATGCTTTAAAATGCCAATACTGGCATAGGAAATTCCACCTCTGCGAATCCCTATGCCAATCTCTTCCTTGAAAATGCCTTTGGAATGCCAATACTGGCATAGGGAAATCCACTTCTGCGAATTCCTATGCCAATTCCATTCTTTGAAATGCTTTAAAATGCCAATACTGGCATAGGAAATTCCACTTCTGCGAATCCCTATGCCAATCTCATGTGCTACATTGTTGGAAATATTTATGGCATAAATTTTTGCATATATCTAATTTTACTATGCCATACCATCTCGTGTTCTCCATGACAGCCTATCCGCATTCTACCCACATCCGTCAGGAAAACCTTCCGTAGCCGCCATTTTCACAAACAAAACTCACTTAAATACAGCGATAAAACAGGATGTCCGGGGTGACAGCAGCAAGGAAGATAGTTTCTATATGTGCTATCACCCCGGACATCCGTCACTGTCACTATCACTACACCCCAAAATTTAATCCCCCAGATACCCCCTCAAGAATTTCCGTATCTCCTCAATATTTCCTTTCACCGCCCCCTGAACCATCGGCGGCTTTCCACCACCTTTTCCGTTAAAGGCTTCATTCATTTTCCCTGCTGCATCCGCCGCATCAAACCTGCGGCTTCCCAGGACATAACTGTATCCGGTGTCATCCGAGCCGGAAAATGCACAACAGATTCCATCCGTAACTTCCATGGCTCCGTTGACAAAATTACGCATGGCATTCGGCTCCAGGCTTTCCGCACAAAGGAATACCAGCCGGTCATTTTCCTTTATTCCTTCTAACTTTTCCTGAACATAAGCATTCATGAAACGGGCATATTTTGCTTTTTCCAAAAGAAGCTGTTCTTCCAGCTTTTTCACGGCGTCTGCCACCTGTTCTGGTTTTGCTGACAACTGGACGGATATTTCCTTTACTGCCTGTTCTTTCTCATTATAGTCCTTTAATGCACGCATTCCGCAGACCATAGATACTCGCATCCCGCCTTTATATTTCTCTGCTCCCGTAAGCTTAATCATTCCGATTTCTCCCGTGGTACCCACATGAGGGGCACAACAGGCACATACATCATACCCCGGAATAATCACAATCCGCACCACACCGGTCAGTTCCAGTTTACTCCGGTATTCCATCACGGAAAGTTCCTCCTTGTCCGGGAAACGTGTCTCTACCACAACATTATCAATAACAGCCTCATTGGCCTTAAGTTCCACAAGACGCAGCTGTTCTTTTGTCAGTTCGCCGTTAAAATCCATGGTAACCACATCATTACCCAGATGAAATCCCACATTGTCATATCCAAACAGCTCATGTACCAGCCCGGAAACAATATGTTCTCCTGTATGCTGCTGCATTTTGTCAAAGCGTCGGGCAAAGTCTATTCTTCCCGTAACCAGTAACCCAACCTCAACCGGAGCATCCGTATAATGCCAGATACAGCCATCTTCTTCCCTGACTGCAAGTACCTGTACCGTCTCATTCAGTGTTCCCGTATCCGAGGATTGTCCTCCGCCTTCCGGAAAAAACGCCGTACAATCCAAAAGCACTTTGCAGCCTGTATCCGTTTTCTCACACGCCAGTACTTCTGCCTCAAATTCTTCAATATAGCTGTCTTCGTAATATAACTTCACATCCAGCTCATCCAATATTTTTTCTACCATTCGTGTTCCCCTTACCATTCCTGTGTATAAACTGCCTTATTCTATAAAAGTGGAACCCTATTTCAGGATTCCACTTTTATCTATGACTTCAATCATTTCTTCAATTACTTCTACCGGAAGTACCAGCGCAAAACGCACATATCCTTCTCCCAGGGATCCAAAGGAATGTCCCGGTGTACAGATGACACCGGTCTTTTCCATCAGTGCCATGCAGAATTCCTCAGAAGAGGAAAACTTTTGAGGAATCGGCGCCCACGCAAACATGGTTCCCTTGCTGTCAGGTACATTCCAGCCGATTCTTCTTAATCCTCCACACAATGCATCCCTGCGCCTCTGATATTCCCTGCACTGTTCCTTAACCGCATCCTTCGGTCCGCGAAGTGCTGCTATTGCCGCCCTCTGGATTGGGAGGAACATTCCGAAATCAATCTGGGAACGCAGCAGCTTAATGGCATCCACAACCTGCTTGTTTCCCACAACAAAGGAAATGCGGCATCCGGTTACATTAAAAGACTTGGAAAGCGAAAAGCATTCCACTCCCACTTCCTTTGCACCTTCATACGCAAGGAAAGAACCGCCTGTTTCTCCGTCATAAATAATATCCGAGTAAGCATTGTCATGAATAATGATAATATTATGCTTCTTTGCAAATGCAATGGCTTCTTCATACATTTCTTTCGTTCCCACGGCACAAACCGGATTATACGGATAGGAAAGAATCATGAACTTTGCTCTCTCTGCCACATCCTCCGGTATTGCGGAAAAATCCGGAAGATAATTATTCTCTGCTGTCAATGGATAAAAATACTGTTCTGCCCCTCCAAGATAAGCACCTGCCTCAAAAATCGGATATCCCGGATTTGGAAGAATAGCCACGTCCCCAGGACTCGTAAGTGCCATTCCGATATGGCCGATTCCTTCCTGTGAGCCGTGAATGGATGTTATCTCATCCGTCTCCACTTCTACGCCAAACCGTTCCAGATAATAATCCTTTACCGCCAAAAGCATCTCCGGCAAATCCCGTAATGCATATACATACTGGTCGGGATCCTTCGCCGCTTCAACCAGGGCATCAATGATATGCTGCTGCGGCTTAAAATCCGGTGTTCCCACCGACAGATTATAAACTTTCTTTCCCGACTTAATCATTTCCTCTTTTTTTTCATTTAATGCTGCAAAAATTCCCGTCTGAAAATGATCCAGCATTTTCGCCTGTCTGATTTCCATTTTGCTACTCCTCTTGCTCTATCCTCTAATCCTGCTTTAACTTATGCGCAAGTACCTTTAACTCCTCAACAAGACCTGCAACATCGCTGGCAGTATTATCATTTTCTTCACTGCTTGAATAAGTTTCACTGGAATGGGCGGTAACCTCTTCTGTGATTGCGGAAATGGTCTGGATATTTTCAACAATGCCGGAGTTTGCCTCTGCAAGCTCTTTCACCGCACCAACCAGATTATCGGACTGCTGTCTGATATCCATGGAAACCTGTTCAATTCCTTTAAAGCTCTCCGCCATCAGGTCTGCCTGTTCTCCCTGAACATGATTGTATTCCACCAGTTCATTAACAACATCAACCACCGTTTTTAACTCAGCGGAAATATTTGTGATAATTTCTGTTATCTCAACCGTTGCACTGCTTGTCTGGGCTGCAAGACTGGATATTTCCGATGCCACAACCGCAAAACCTCTTCCGGCCTCACCGGCTCTTGCCGCTTCGATACTGGCATTCAGTGCAAGAAGGCTTGTCTGTTCCGTAACTCCCTCTATTACATTAATGATAGTCTCCATCTGTTTTGCAAGGGAATTCATCTTATTCAGCTCATCCGATACCTTAACACCCGCCTGATTGGTCTTTTCTACCTGTTCCACCAGCATGCCGATATTGGTATGTCCGGCTTCAATCTCCCGGTTTGCCGATACCATATCCTCCATAATTGCCTTGGAAACGACCTCAACATTAGAAATGTGCTGCTGAATCTGTTCTGTCTTTTCCATCTGGCTCTGCACCGCATTTACCGTGTCATTGGTTCCTTCAGAAACCTCCTGCATGGATAACATCGTTTTGGTCAGGGAATCATGAAGATAATTCATTTTGTCTGAAACATTTTCCGTAATCCCAGCCATATTGCCAGAAACTTCCATAATCTTACCAAGCAGTTCATCTGACTGCCGTCTTGCCTCATCTGCCGCACTAACCTTCAGTTCCGTAACCTTGGTAAAATGCATGGTAACCATCATAAGGAACAGACAGCATAATAAAATCACGGCAAAACGTATCTCAATGCTGGCCGATTCGCCCGGTTCAATTCCCACTGTCATTACCTGCCATGCAACCTGTACCACATTAACCAGAACAACACCAACTGCAATACGAAGAGTAAATTTCCGGTTCGCATATACCGCTATGGCAATAAATAATGGCAGTACATAAACAAATGCTTCCGGAGCCGTTGTGGTAAATAAAACAAAGGTATACAAAACCGCATATCCGTAAGAAACAACTTTTCTTACATGATCACTGTCCGGATTTCTTTTATTCATCCACAGGGATGTTACCAGCGGAACAACCGACAGTAGTAAGAATACTCCGTAATACCCTATCGACCTTGCCCCCTTTACTACTTCCATTGCATACGCCAGAATCAGTACCAGCGATATAATCACATAACAGGATAACAGTGTTTTATTGGCCATTGCCATGTCTGATGCCATTGCTTTCTTTTCTTTTGGTTTTTTCATATAAACCTCCTTGGTTTTCTTGTTATTCTGAACTACAATAATCCCTTTTCCTACATGATTACCTATTTTATCCATTATAAAAATAAACAAAAATGCTGTCAACGAAAAAAAGAAAAACTGCCCATGATTTTTATTGGACAGCTCTGTCTTTTTTATTAAATGATGAACCGGATTCCTTTATTCGTCCCAGCCTCGCTCTTCCATGTTCGCATATTCCTTGTGAACACCCACAAACTTATACGCAGGACGGATAATTTTCCCGTTATTACAGATTTCCTCGAGTCTGTGTGCGCTCCAGCCGGACATTCTTGAAATGGCAAAAATCGGTGTAAAAAGCTCTGTCGGGATTCCAAGCATGGTATATACAAATCCACTGTAAAAATCAACATTTGCACAAACCGGCTTAAAAAGTCTTCTTTTTTCTTTCAGCAATTCCGCAGAAATCCTTTCCACATTGGAATACAGCTCGAATTCGTCCATCTTTCCTTTTTCTTTTGCAAGTTTTTCTGCATATTCCTTTAAAATCACCTGTCTAGGGTCCGATTCCGTGTATACCGCATGACCCATTCCATAAATCAGACCGGATTTGTCAAATGCTTCCTTATCAAGAATCTTTATGAGATAGGCACGAATTTCATCCAGATTCTTCCAATCCGGACAATGTGCCTTAATATCATCAAACATCTGCTGAACCTTCAGGTTTGCGCCGCCGTGCTTTGGTCCCTTTAAGGATGCTATGGAAGCTGCCACCGCCGAATAAGTATCCGTTCCGGAGGAAGTAACCACATGATTGGTAAATGTTGAATTATTACCGCCGCCATGCTCCGCATGAATCACAAGCGCAATATCAAGAACCCTTGCCTCCAGCTCCGTAAAGGTACCATCCAGATGAATCATGCGCAATAAATTTTCCGCAATGGAAAGTCCCTTTTCCGGAGTACGGATAACAAGACTTTCATCAAACTGAAAATGCCGGTAAGCATAATATGCATAAACAGAGATGAGCGGTACCTTGCAGATTAACTGTAAGGACTGCCGTAACACATTGGCAATGGACGTATCGTCCGGGTTTTCATCATAAGAATACAGGGTAAGAATACTCTTTTGTAATGCATTCATGATATTACCGCTTGGTGCTTTCATGATGACATCCCGAAGAAAGGCTCCTGAAATTTCCTGCAGACTTGTGAGAATTTCAATAAAGCTTTTTAACTGCTTTTCTGTCGGCAATTCACCAAAAAGCAGAAGATACGTTGCTTCCTCGAAAGCAAACTTTCTGTTCTCATTTCCCTTAATCATTTCCAGAACATTATATCCCTGATAATAAAGACGTCCTTCTGCCGGAACCTTAACACCATCTTCAATCCGGGTACCGGTTACATCCGCAATTTCTGTAAGGCCTGTCAGCACACCGTTTCCGTTGGCATCGCGCAGCCCCCGTTTTACATCATATTCCGTATACAGATCCAGATTAATCTCACCGGAAGTCATACAGTATTTAACCAGGTCATCAAACTGTTCATTTAATGTTCCGTCCAGTTCCATCATCGATTTACTGTCTATTGCCATACCGTCATCCTCCTTTAACTGCTACTATATAAATGAATTCGTCAGAGGAAATTCATATATGTCCCCTAGTTTACAATGGAACGGAAAGAAAATCAATATAATTTTCTCCTACCTTTGCTTTCGATTATTAAGTATGATATTCCTTATCAGGTGATAGATTCCCCGTACCATGGAAAACACGATAAACATCGCAAGAAAACCTACCACGCCAAAAACAATATCACTAAAATCCATCACACCGGTATTGGAAACCTTCTGTCCGATTTCGATTGCAAATGTAAGAACCAGAATCAGTGTAAACACATAAATCCATGCAATGACCATCACATGATTTCTGCTGAGTGCCTTAAACAGCGGATATACCACAAAGAGCATTGCCATCCCAAGAATTCCGATTACCAGAAAATGCAGTTCCTTATCACTAAAAACATACTCAAATCCATCATTCAATGTAAGGATATAGGTATGTACCCTTGCAATAATCTCTATAACCCAGTACAAAAATTCCGTCATTTCATTTCCTCCCGATACTTAATAATCCAATTAAATCATTTCTTACAATGCCTATTGTACAGGAGCGAGTAAAAATTCGTCAAGATTTCCCCATGCACCCGGATTACATTTTACCCTTACACCAATGGTAATACTGCCATCCGTAGTGGTAATTTTCTCAATGACCGGACGCTGTATCTCCTGCCACCGGGTAATGGTAACACTTTCTGTATATTCTTTACCGTCTGCAATGGCATAGATTTCTATTTCCTGGTTTCCCGCATCTCCGCCATGCATTGCCATGGAATACTTGTAAGTTCCCGGATTCAGGCCTGTTATGTTCTGTTCCATGGTAAAATTCACTTCATCCGTGGAATAAAAGTGCATGGATTTGCCGCCTTCAACAGCATCCACGGACTTTTCCGACACAAATAATTCTGTTGTCTTGTTATCAATGTTATTTAGTATCCACATGGATAAATCCCCATCCTCAAATCCCGGATTCTCCACATAATTTTTTTCAACTATCTTTACCGTACATGTAACTTCCTGTTTCATTCCTTCGTATTCTGCCATTCCGCATAAAACATATTCCCCGAGAACAGAGCTGTCCGGTAAATCTGCCCCGGCATCCCATGTGACTGGAATTTCCTTTGTTTCACCATTATTAAAGACCGCGCAAACCGTTTCCGGAAGTCTGATTTCATCATCCAGTCTTACCTTAAGTACGGCATCCTGCACATCATCAATCCGGACATCCGTATCAGCTCCGGTTCTTAAAAAACGAAAGACACTTAATGATGCCAGCGGATGTCCTTCGAAATCAAACATCGCCTGATTATCCCATGCACTTCCTCCGTAATACACTCCCGCATCCTCCGGATCATATTCCGCCGCATAGACGGACGCCCATCCGGAGCCATGTTCCTGCCAAAGCATTTCCCTTGGCACGTCTGAATCACCCGGAACCGGTATCCAGGCAGGTTCCCAGTATATTACGCCAATTCCGGCATCCCCGGTATCCACCACTGCCTGCACCACATCACGGACGCAGTCCGCCTGTCCCTGTACCGTTACAGGATAGTAAAGTTCACATACCGCATCTTCCGAAATAGTATTGCCAAAACCATCCCCGTCTTCCATTGTATAGGCATAGGAAACCTCGGCAACCATAACCTTCTTTCCATATTTTTCAGCAATTTCCTTAAGCACCTTCGTGAGATTTTCCATGGTTCCGTGCCAGTATGGATAATACGAGCTTGCAAACACATCATAGTCTATTTCAAACTTTGACAGCATCTGTGCATAACGTTCATATTTGCCTGCGTCCTCCGGATTGGTAAAATGTACCACAATGGAAATATCCTTTTCATATTCTGCCGAAAGCGCTCTTACCGCCTCGGAGCCTCCGGTAAGGATATGTGACATGGCGCTCCATTTGGTTTCTCCGGAAAGACCGGTTGTAATTTCATTTCCAATCTGAACCATTGTAACATCCACGCCCTCATCCAGCATTCGCTTTAAGGAATCATATGTAAACTCATACGCCGCCGCATGTTTTTCTTCCGCACTCATGTCTTTCCACGCTTTCGGTACCATCTGTTTTGACGGGTCTGCCCAGAAATCCGAGTAATGAAAATCTACCATGACGGAAAGACCATACTGTGCCGCTCTTTTTCCTATTAAAACAGCAGTTTCCACATCATTGTTTCCTCCGCCATAGCCATTGCCTTCTGCATCATACGGATCATTCCAGACACGGATTCTTATGGTATTGATTCCATTCTGTGCCAGAGTAAGGAGCAGATCCTGTTCATTCCCATTTTCATCATAATATTTTACGCCGCTCTTTTCTTCAGCAATCAGTGTTGAGACATCCGCACCCAGTACGAATTCTTCCGGCATTCCCGATACCGGCTCCACAAAAATCTGTGCCGGCGATGTGCTGATTTCCACAGACTTGCCATTATTCTTTACATTTCCTGTTTTACATCCCACAGCCGTAACTGCCAGTGTCAGAATAACTGCCAGTACAAGAACCTTTTTCTTCATTTTCCTATTCCCCCTCTTCAATCATAACCAGATTCCACGGTTCTATGGTAATGTTTTCGTTTTTACCGGCATACTTTCCGGTCAGAAGATCTTTTCCTTCTATCTCATCATTAAAGAAAGAAATCTCATTGGAGGAATAATTCAGATAAAAATGTATCTTCTTTCCAAAATCATTAATGCCCGTCTTGCGGATAAGTGGGAACTGAATTCTTGGTTTTTGAATATCTGCCGTTTCCAGAACTCTTTCAATAACATTCTCCAGGGATTCCGTATCCATGTGACACCCTATGTAGGTTGCCGTTCCCTTTCCAAACCTGTTATGAACCACTGCAGCATACTCCTGAAAATATTTGTGGGAATAAGATGCCCAGACTTCACATTCTCCCGGAATCAGAAGTTCCATCCAGTAAAGCACCTCACTGTCAACACCGGAAAATCCCCTGCCTTTAAGACGTACATCCACAGGCTTTGTAAACTGGTCATAAGTTGCCCCGATTACATCCGTCATTCCATAAGGCTGGTCATCCGGATATATCTTAATCTGTTCATCCGCAAACAAAGAACGATATGTCATCACAAGATTTCCACCATTTTTCACATAGTTTCTTAAGTTTTCAATAGTTTCTGCACCGGCGCTGTACATTGCAGGCACAACAACCACCTTATATGCTGAAAGCTCTTTTTCATCACTGTTTATCAGGCTGCATTCTATGTTCATCCGGTAAAAAGCATCATAAATCCACCGTACAATATCATTATAATTTATTTTGTCATTTACCGGGAACTCTTCAAAACCTGCCAGGGAATCATTGCTGACCATGATGGCAACATCGCAGTTTTTCTTAAGATTCATGATGTGGCTTCCTATTCTTTCAAATTCCCTTCCGATTATGCACGCTTCGCGATACGTTGCATTTTCCTTGAGATTGTGGCTTAAAACACCCTTCCAGTAGCTTTCAATGGCATTGTGGATGGAATGCCAGTGCCAGTACATTACTGAATTGGCACCGGATGCAATGTGGCTGTATGCCTGAAGCCTTAGCTGTCCCTTATAAGGAAGCCAGCCAAAGCTTCCCTGGGCCTGTGTCTCCAATACCAGATAATTATCCTTTTTTAATGCATATGCAACTGCACCGCCAAATGCAATTTCAGCACCGGTAAGCTCATTCTCCGAAGGATGGTAAATATCACAGCCTGCCACATCCATGCATTTTGCCGAATCAAACTGATTGACCTCCGGCTGGATTCCAAAGGAGAAGCTGCGCCATTCATAATCAAAATTGTGCGTAATGAACTGACCGTCCTTTATGTACTCCCGGATGATTCCCGCCTGCCATTTATGAAAATCCGTTACCAGCTTTCTCTGGAACTTCTTATATTCAGCGCCAAGGCTTCCGTTAATGGTTCCCCGCACATCCGGAAAATCTTCCCATGCATTAATCCGGTTACTCCAGTAATCCAGGCCAAACTCCCTGTTGAATTCCTCAATATCCGGATATTTTTCCTTCAATCCCCGGACAAACATTTTCTGTGCCCTTTCGGAACAGGTATCATAAGGTTTTGTTTCATTATCAATCTGGAAGCCGATGACATTATCGTACCCGGATACAACTTCCATCATTTTGCGGATAATTCTCTCACAATAAAAGAGATAGTCCGGATGGGTTATGTCCATGTTCTGGCGGTGTCCGTAAAGACATTGTCCCGAATGGGTAAGGGAGAGGATATCCGGATGTTTTTTGACCATCCATGTCGGAACTGCATACGTCGGTGTTCCAACAATGACACTGATTCCGTGTTTATATGCACAGTCAAGCATTCCTTTTAATTTTGTAAAATCAAAAACTCCCTCCTGCGGCTCCCATGTACTCCATGTGGATTCAGCAATCCGGATGACATTCATTCCTGCATCCTGCATCATCTTCATGTCAGTATCCATTCTTTCATATGGCATGTATTCATCATAATATGCCGCACCAAAATATAGCCGTGAAGTATTCATTGTCGTATTCTCCTTTCGCTTAATAAAGAATTCAAAATATTGCACTTTTTTTACAAATCACCTTGACTTCTGCCCTGTATGTGGTATTATATTCTTAAATTGCGCAATCGGTTGTTCTGAAACAATTATAGCATATAACCAGAACACGGTCAACAACCCTTCGCGCACCTTGTGTAATGCTTCTGACATCTTAGTCTTTCTGCTCCAAAAACCTGCAGGCATTACTTCATCTTCCAAAAGAAAGGAGCATGTCTCTTGGATTTTAACAAAATAACCATAAACGACGTTGCCGAAGCTCTCGGTGTGTCTAAAACCACGGTATCCCGTGCCATTTCCGGCAAAGGGCGAATTGGTCCGGAAACAAGAACCCGTGTTCTTAACTACATTAATGAACACAATTATTCCCCAAATGTCATTGCCAAAGGACTTGCCAAATCCCGCACTTATAATCTGGGTTTTGTCATCCCGGGCGATTATAAAATAATCGACATTCCTTTTTTTCAGAAATGCCTTTTCAGTATTAGTGAAACCGCATCAGAACTGGATTATGACGTTATTGTATCGACTATCAACGGTAACGATATCACGCATCTGGAACGCCTTATAACCAATCACAAAGTGGACGGTATTATTCTTGGACGAACCGTGGAAAACGATCCTTCCATTAAGTATCTTCTTGAAAACCATATTCCTTTTGTGACACTTGGCACAACCGACATTAAGGGTGTTGTCCAGATTGATAATGACCATTTTAACGCCTGTGTAGAGCTTACCTCCCTGTTGCTTTTAAAAGGTATTTCCAACCTTGGACTCATTGGCGGCAATAAGAATCATGTGGTAAACCACAAGCGTTATGACGGCTATATTAAGGCACATGAAAATCTGGACCGTACCGTAAATTATGAAAATATCTATCTGGATGTCAACAACATGGCCGGAATTGACCGTGCCGTGGATGATTTGCTGGCGCATGGTGTACACTGCATCATCTGCATGGATGATTCCATCTGCCACTATGTCCTGAATAAGTTAGCCCGTGACAATATCCTTGTCCCTCAGGATGTCAAGATTGCTTCCTATTACGACAGTGCTCTGATGGAGGTCAATTCCCCTGCCGGAACTTCCATTACTTCCATCAAATTTGACATTCAGGAAATGGGTTCCACCGCCTGTCAGACATTAATCAATCTCATCGACGGTCATGAAGTAAAACAAGTTAATTTATTAGGTTACAATATTATATTAAAGACTTCCACACAATCCGTATAAGTTCGTATAAGAAAGAGCACCATCAGAAATTGCGCATCATCCATGCATTGCGCAACCGTGGTGCTTTTTTCTTTACAGCATTGATAGAATATTTTTTCTTTTTGTGCATTTTGCACAATTTTCGTACTTTTCTATCAGTCAAACTGTATATTGACACTAATTACAATAATTGATAAACTACATACAAAGAACAACCGATTGCGCATTTATTTTGTGTAACCGGCGCTGTTCAGTAAAAATCACTTACAATGATTAAATCGTCACAGAAAGAGGTTTACAGGAATGGACAAATTTGTAGTCAATATTATCCATCGTCCGGAAATGGTTCCTGAATATGCCGAAAAGGTAACAGGACACGGTAAGGAAGAAGACATCGGAAGAAGTTCTCTCCTTACAGAATCACTGGACATTTTCAAAACCCAGCAATCCATTGCTCACAAGAATGGATTGAAAACTACCATTCAGATGACTTATGCCAGTCTTTTTAATGAAGAAGCAATTGCTCTTGCCAAGGCTGACCATGAGAAATATGGCGACGAAATCGCCCTGACTCTTCTCGGACTTCCATGCAAGGAATTCCGTGAAAAGTACAAGACCAAGGATTTCTGTATCTGGATGTTCTCCCTTGAGGACAAGAAATCCATCGTAGATGATGTCTTTGGAAAGTTTTACGAGATTTTCGGTTTCTATCCGGAATCTACCGGTTCCTATTACATGGACGCAGAACTTACCAATTACATAAAAGAAAAATATCCTTCCGTGAAATGCGCAGTTGCAACCTGCTGGGAAGAAGGTCCGAAGGCATACCATACCTGTAACAATTCCTGGTATACCTTAATGGACGGCGGTCCATGGAATCCATGGATTCCATCCAAGCAGAATACTCACGCTCCTGCCGCCAATGCGGAGGAAGATTCCGGAATCGTTGCAATTCCTCATCTTTCCAGAGATTTGCTCGCATGTTATGACGGAAACGGTTCCAATTTCGGAACCCATCCTCAGAATGTCCTGCGCGGAATGATTTACGATTCCAAGACATGGGAATTCCCATATCTTTACAATCTGATTGACCAGTACCGCTCTTTAGAAAAGTACAATAACGGTTATTCCTACAACATGATGTTTGTAGGGCCGGGCTGGATGAATAAGATGGGAAGATGGGAAGCTCCTTATGAGCTGCTTCTTAAATCCTATGAAGACGGAATGGCTTATTACGGCAAGTTAAAGAAAGAAGGCAAGCTTTGTGACATGACCATGTCCGAATTTGCCGACTACTACCGTGAGAAGAAAACCTATACCGAACCGGAATGCGCATTATGGAAAGATATCCTTTACGGCTCCGAAAAACAGATTTTCTGGTACTGTGACCCGTACATGCGTGCATGCGTGAACATGGATCAGGGTGGCGCCATCGTAGATTTAAGACCATATGCCGCCAAGTTAAACTGGCCGGTAGGTATCGGCACAAAGCATGTACAGGATGCTTCCTATCCTTTCCTGATTCAGGAAAAATACCGTGCCGGATACTTCACACACTATGCCGGTGAAGGTACCGTAAGAAGTGCCAAGCTTACTTACAATGGGGAAGAAGTTGATTTGTGCCTGTGCCGTACCAAAGCAAAGTTTTCACAGGAAGAAAACACAAGAGTCCTTACTCTCGACCCGGTTGACATTGAATTTTATGATTTAACGGTAACCCTTCAGACAAGGGTATGCTTCGAAGAAGGAAGCTCTGCAATCCGCATTGAGCGAAAGATTCTTAACATGTCAAATCCGGATGCCAAGGTTTCCATCAACGAATACATGGTTGCCTGCTATGGTACAACGGAATATCCGGAAGATATGTATGGAATTACATTAACCTGCAAGGGTTCAGAAACAAAAACCATTGACTACCAGTACAAATGCCGCGAAGAACAGCTTGCCGGTGCCGATGAAGTATCCGCAGTGATTCCTGCCATCGAAACCAAGGTTTCCATGAGAGCATCTTCGGCAGATGCAGTCGGTTATGTCAAGGAAGGTTATGCATTCTCACCAATGTTTACACTGGGCTATACCGCAGAACTTTCAGATAAGGAGGAATTTACCACATGGCTCAATCTGGAAAAGGCAAATTAAATTACCGGTGTCCTTCCTGCTTCATGAGAGATTTGGACATCGACATGTTCTACGATAAGGATAAAAAAGAATATTACTGTATCCGGTGCCAATATACTGGTACGGAAGAAGATGTTCTTGCAAAAAATGAAATGGTACGCTTCCGCTACCGCAAAATGCATGAACGTATCACAAATTTTGATTAAACCGTTACTCACCGGTCAGTCCGGTAAAATAAAAAAAATAATTTTAGGGAGAAAAAATTATGAGAAAATTTAAAAAATTCGCAGCCGTAGCTGTGGCTGCTGCAATGACTCTGTCTCTTGCAGCATGTGGTTCCAAGACAGAAACCCCTTCAACAACAAACGCTGGCAATAATGCAACATCTGCTGCCACAACAGAAAAAGAAACTGTAAAGCTTACCATGTGGGGTGCTGAGGAAGATCAGAAAATGCTTCAGGGCATGATTGACTCCTTCATTGCACAGTATGGTGACAAGGCAAATTTTGACATTCAGCTTGGTGTTGAGTCAGAATCTACTGCAAAAGACGTTGTACTTACCGATATTGAAGCTGCTGCCGATGTATATGCATTTGCTTCTGACCAGTTACCTGACCTTGTAAATGCAGGTGCACTTCTTTGTATCGATGACATGGATGGCGCCCTTCAGGCATATGCAGGAAAGACTGTTGCCGATGTAAAGGCTGCCAATGCTTCTGGTTCCGTGGATGCTGCTTCATACAACGGCAAATTCTATGCATATCCAATGAGTGCCGATAACGGTTACTTCTTATACTATGACTCAAGCCTTGTTTCTGCAGAAGACGTAAAGACATGGGATTCTCTTCTTGCTGCTGCTGATAAGGCAGGAAAGAAAGTCGGCATGACATTTGCTTCCGGCTGGTATAACGCATCTTTCTTCTACGGTGCAGGCTTCACAACCGGATTAAATGCTGACGGTACAACAACCATCGACTTTAACGGAAAGAGTGCTGAAGGTTACACAGGTGTTCAGGTTGTTCAGTCCATGATTGGCATTGCAGCAAATCCTGCTTTCATGGCAATCGCTGACGGTGATATTTCCAACCAGATTGCAGGCGGCAAGCTCTGTGCAGTAGTTTCCGGTACATGGGATGCAACAGCAGCTCAGGCAGCATTTGGTGACGGATATGCAGCAACAAAGCTTCCTACATACACACTGGACGGCAAGCAGATACAGCAGGGTTCCGTAGCTGGTTTCAAGCTTGTTGGTGTAAATGCATATTCTAAGAACGCCGGATGGGCAGCATTACTTGCTGAATGGATTACTAACGAAGAAAACCAGAAGATTCGTTTCGCAGAACGTGAAATCGGTCCTTCTAACATCGCCGCTGCTTCTTCTGATGCAGTTGCTGCCAACATTGCAATCTCAGCTCTTTCTGAACAGTCTGCATACGGTGTTGTACAGCTTGTAGGCGGAAAATACTGGGATCCGACAGCTACATTAGGTAAGTCCATTACCGACGGTAATCTGAAAGCAGATGACGAAGCCGGAATCCAGAAAGCACTGGATGACATGGTAGCCGGTGTTACTGCTCCTGTAGAATAATCTTACACAAGAATATCAAATAAAAAAGCGTCCTGGGGACAGGAATTACCCTATAATCCCAGGGCGCTTTCTTAAAATTTATTGCAAAGGAGTGGGCGAGAATGGGAAAAGTCAAAGCCGGTTTCAATGCTTTTTTCAAATCAATTGGCGGGTTTTTTAAAGATTTCGGAGAAGCTGTCGTGAAAGGCGACCTCTTCGTAAAATTGTCCCTCATATGGGTCGGCGCCGGCTACGCCAGAAGAAAGCAGTTTATTAAGGCGATTCTTGTAACCATCATTCAGGTGGCAGTAATCGCTTACACATTTGGATTTGCACCGGAATACGTGAGCAAATTCGCAACATTAGGTACCGTACAGCAGGAATCCGTATTTAATCTGCAGACCATGAAAAATGAATTTAATGATTACGATCATTCTTTTCTCATACTGTTGATTTCCGTGATTTCCTTTGTAATATGGTTTGCTTCTCTTTTACTTTACATGCGAAACACCATTGCTGTATACAAATTACAAAAACGAGCAAACGAAGGTCTTCACATTAATACTTTTATTGAAGACTGCAAAGAGCTTCTCAATCAGAAGTTTCATGTTACCTTATTATTCCTGCCTGTTTTAGGCGTAATAGTTTTTACTATCATACCGTTACTTATTCTGATTCTGGTTGCATTTACCAACTATGATCAGCAGCACATGCCGCCAAGTTCTCTCTTTACCTGGACGGGACTTACCAACTTCATTAATCTGTTCGGCGGCGGTGGAATTACCGTAACATTTGGCTACGCATTTGTACGAATTCTTGCATGGACACTTGTATGGGCATTCTTCTCTACTGCTACTACATACATCGGCGGTATTTTATTATCTTTATTAATTAATAACAAGAAAACAAAGGCTCCAAAAATATGGAGACTATTATTCGTCATTACCATTGCCGTTCCACAGTTTGTTTCCCTCCTTCTGGTTCGAAACTTCTTCGCGGACGGAGGTATTGTCAATACAATTTGTGCCAATATCGGACTGACCGGATGGCTTCGTGACATAGGACTGATCAGCACAAGCTACATTCCGTTCCTGACCGCACCAATCTGGGCACATGTCATGATAATCTTTATTAATATCTGGGTTGGTGTTCCATATCAGATGTTAATTGCAACCGGCGTACTTATGAACATTCCTGCCGAGCAGCTGGAAAGCGCCCGTATTGACGGGGCTAATCCAAGGCAGATTTTCTGGCATATTACCATGCCATACATGCTGTTTGTAACAGGTCCTTCCCTTGTAACGGATTTTGTTAAAAACATAAATAACTTTAACGTTATTTATCTGCTTACCGCCAACTTCTTTGTTACTGCCAACCAGGCAATGGCAAATTCGCAGGCAAAGGAGACCGACCTTCTGGTAACATGGCTCTTTACACTGACACAGGATTACTACAACTATAAAATGGCATCTACCATCGGTATTGTAGTCTTTGTAATCTGCTCATTATTCACATTAGTCGCATTTAACCGGATGATTAAGGGCGACAGAGAGGAGATGTTCCAGTAATGAAAAAGAAAACCTTTCAGATTATAACACATAATTTACTGCTTCTGATTCTCGCCATTATATGGTTAATCCCTATTTTATGGCTTGTAGTAACATCTTTTAGCAGTTACCCGGGTATTAATACTTCCACTTTCTTTCCAAAAGAATGGAGTATTATAAATTACAAGAAACTTCTCTTTTCGGCAGATTCGGTAGCGCAGTTTCCGAACTGGTTTAATAACACGTTTATCATTGCCGTTTTTACCTGCATCATCTCAACCTGCTTTGTGCTGATGGTTGCGTATGCCACATCCTGCATGCGTTTTAAGATGCGTAAACCATTGATGAATCTTGCGGTAATCATTAACCTTTTCCCGGGAATATTATCCATGATTGCCGTATACTTTATCTTAAAAACCTTAGGTCTTACCAATAACCACTTAGGACTCATACTGGTATACTCCGCTTCCTCGGGTCTTGGTTATCTGATAGCAAAAGGATTTTTTGACACGGTTCCGGCATCCCTGCGTGAGGCAGCTTATCTTGACGGAGCAACCGAATTTGACATTTTCTTAAAAATTGTCATGCCAATGAGCCGTCCAATCATTGTATATACCATCATCAGTTCCTTTATGGTTCCTTGGATGGATTTCGTATATGCAAAGATTATTTTAAATTCCGGTATATCCTCGCAGTGGACAGTTTCCATCGGTCTGTTTAACATGCTGGAGAAGAGTTTGATTAACAACTACTTTACACAGTTCTGTGCAGGCGGTGTACTGGTATCCATTCCGATTTCCATTCTGTTCTTCATTATGCAGAAGTTCTATGTGGAAGGAATTACGGGTGGTGCTGTGAAAGGGTGATTTTATTTTATGGTGGATTTTCGTGAGGAATTTGTTAAAGGTGTGGATGTATCCTCGCTGCGGGAGGTTGAGGCTTGCGGCGGAAAATTTTTTGATGAAGGAAAGCAGGGGGATTTATTTGATATTTTGAAAAGATATGGGATTAATTATGTGCGGCTGAAACTTTGGAATGATCCTTTTGAGACGGTTGTGGATGAAGCAACCGGAAATGTCGAAAAAAGAGCTTACGGGGCAGGAACGAATGATTTAGAGACCACGATTTTGCTGGCAAAGCGTGCCACCTCCTGCGGCATGGGATTTTTGCTGAATTTTCATTATAGTGATTTCTGGGCAGACCCGGGAAAACAGACAGTACCAAAGGCTTGGATGGGATTTTCTGTCACAGAGCTTGAGACTGCGGTTTATGAGTTTACGAGAAATTCTGTGCTAAGACTTATTGAAGAAGGAGCAAAGCCTTCCATGGTACAGATTGGAAATGAGATTACCAACGGACTGTTATGGCCCCTTGGGAAAAAGCCGGATCTTCCGGAGGACATTTCCGTTAAGCGTTCCGAGACTGAGGAAATGCAGTATCAGAATATTGCCCGGTTTATCAGTGCCGGTATCCGTGCCGTCCGTGAAATTGACGCTTCCATTCCGATTATGATTCATCTGGATAACGGCGGCAAGAATGCCATGTATCGTGACTGGTTCGACCATTTTATAAAGTATGCCACAGAGGATTTTGACATCATAGGATTCTCCTACTATCCGTTCTGGCATGGTCCGATGAAGGATTTGGAGTTTAACTTAAAGGACATGGCTGCCCGTTATGGAAAATATGTAATCGTGGATGAAGTGTCCATGGGATATACCATGGAGGATTATGCAAAATACGAGAAACTTCCGGCAGATAAGAGGAAAGGAATGGCAACCAAGCCTGCACTTGTGGAAAAGATTGAGCATCCGATGACAAAGGAAGGTCAGTGCCGCTTTATGCAGGATATCCTGCAAATTATTAAAGGCGTACCGGAAAATATGGGACGTGGCTTTTTCTACTGGGAACCTGCCTGGATTCCGGTTCCGGGTTCAGAATGGGCAAATGAAGCTGCTCTCTCCTACACCGGAGAAAAAGGTCCCGGCGGCAATGAATGGGCCAATCAGGCATTATTTGATTATGACGGGAATGCGCTGCCTGCACTTTCAGTAATTCGGGATTTTTAGGTAGTTTTTAGAATTATTCTAAAAAAATAAAACGGTGCTGTCGCTTGAATGAAATTTAACAATAAAATTTCGTAAGGCAACAGCACCTTTTTGAGTGTAGATAAAGTATCCTTTGGAAAATATTGACGTATCGGCATAGGATTTTGTCTTTTTCTCTTTCTCTATGCCAAAATTATTTGTTAAAATGTTAATGCGGGCATATAGAATCTCATTTCTGCTATTTCCTATGCCAATCTCATTTTTCGAAATGCTGATGCGGGCATAGAGAATCTCAATTCTTCCATTTTCTATGCCGGATTTTGTGCTGCATTGTTTACGGCACAAATTTTTCATAAATCTGATTTTTCTTTCTATCCTGCTTCATCTCATACATCTTTTTATCCGCTTCTGCAAGATAATCATCCAGCACCTTTCCGGAATCCGGATCTGTAAGCACCGTTCCTATACTGATTTCAATTTCATGCTCCCGAAGCTTTACAACCAGTTTTGTTCGAAACATATCGATTTTCTCCTGGGAAGCTTTCGGAAAGAACACCACGAACTCGTCCCCGCCAAACCGGTAAACATAACCTCCCGCAGGGCAAAGCTCCTTTAAGGTAACAGCAATCTTCTTTAAAATCATATCACCGTATTCATGCCCCATGGTGTCATTAATCTGCTTAAATTTATCCACATCAAGAAACGCCACGGCACAAGCCACATTCTTCTCACAATATCCACGATATTCCGGTTCAATCATCTCCGAATACGCAATCCGGTTATATAATCCCGTCATTGGATCCCTGTTATACATATCCTTAAGCCTGCGGTTTACATTTTCCATCTGACGCGTCTTGAATAAATTCTCCAACGCTTTCACAATGGTACTGTGAATGTCATAAAAGTAAGGATTATCATAAAGGAACCTTGCATTTTTCATAATACTGAAGCCTACTGCCTGATTCTTAAAATGAATCGGTGTAAACATGTATGCATTACTGGAACCATATTGTTCCATGCACTGATAGATATCCTCCAGACTGTGCATGCAAACCTTGCGGCCTCGTTCAAACAAATGGGCAACAATCAGATTGTCACGGTCATATCCTTCTGTCGGAAAAACTGTATTCACATCTGCCTCAAAAAGGCCCTTATCCAGCACCATGGCAAATCCGTCACATTCAAGCTTTTCAAAATATTCCCCAATCCGTTCAAAAATCTCTTCAAATGTTGAAGCATTGACAATATTGCCCTCCAGCTCCATTAAGAGTTCTTCATCCTCCTGTTTTTTCACCCCATAAACAATCTGGTTCTTCACATACTCCCGGTAATCCACCATGCCATTGTTCGGGCATCCACAGCTTTCGGTAAAGATACATTCCGCCGGTACAAAATTATGCTTATCCAGCTTCTTACCTTGCCAGAGATCCAGAAGAATCTCCATGCATTTTTTTCCGATTCGTTCTCTTTCATGACCGACCGTTGTAATCTGGGGTTTAAAATATGCTGCCTTATCCAGATTATCAAATCCGGTTACCAGAAAATCCTTAGGTATCTCGTATCCCAGCTCCTCTGCCGCCTCACATAAACCTGCTGCAATGTTATCATTGGCACAGACAAACACATCCGGAAGCGCCCAGCCTTCCTCAATCACCTTCTTTAAATGCACAATTCCTGTCTCGTAATCATAATCTCCATAAAGTACCGGATTTTCTGCTGTCTTAAGGCCAAATTCCTCCAGACTTTCCCTGTACGCCTGAACCCTAAGCGAATTCTCGTAATTATCTTCCGGACCGCCTGCAAATATGAATCTTCTGCATCCATGAACCTCATAAAGATGCTTCATCATTTCCAGAATCGGCTGACGGTTATCAATTCCCGCATAATAGAAACCTTCGATATCATATCCGATACTCACTACCGGCACGTCTGCCTTACGAAGCATGGATATAAGTCCCGACAGCACTTTTTCATCAACGATATTATTACAATCCAGAATAATCCCATCATATTTACTTAGCTCCGGAAGATTATAAATATTATACTCTCCCTGATTATGCAGTTCGTCACGGCTCCAGTTTCCATAACAGTTATACTGGTGAAGGCACACATTCTCCCCTGACTTTCGGATTGCAGTCATGATACCGTCCACCCATGCATAAGTTATCAGTCTTTTCCATCCATCTGAAATTAACGCTACTTTTTTCATCTCTTTCCCCTGGTTCTAACGTAAAATACCTTACAACAATGTTACTTTTCTTCTTATAATCCCAACACTTCCATCTCCCGATTTACCGATTCTTCACAGGAGCGCATGGCAAGAATGGTCTTTTCCATCAGCTCGTCCAGTTCCCACCCCAGACGCTCTGCACCGGTTCTTATCACGTCACGGGAACATCCCGCAGCAAACTTCTTATCCTTAAACTTCTTCTTAAGGCTGGAAACTTCCATATCCATTACACTCTTAGACGGGCGCATCTTCGCTGCGGCACCGATTAAACCAGTCAGTTCATCACAGGCAAAAAGTACCTTTTCCAT
>JAQXXN010000177.1 GCA_029226085.1 Thermoflexaceae bacterium | reverse complement strand
CAATTATATCCCTGTAACGCTCATCCTCAGGGTTTACCGCAACCGCCGTATCACCAAACAATGTCTCAGGACGGGTCGTCGCAATCTCCACAAACCTGCCCTCTTCTCCTGCGATAGGGTAATTAATGTGCCAGAAATGTCCTGCCTGCTCTTCATGCTCTACTTCTGCATCTGAGATTGATGTACGGCATACCGGACACCAGTTTACGATTCTTGAGCCTTTGTAAATCAGTCCTTTTTCATACAACTTGCAGAAAACCTCAAGAACGGCATCCGAACATCCTTCATCCATGGTAAAACGTTCTCTGTCCCAGTCACAGGAAGAACCTAACTTACGAAGCTGCTTCGTAATGGTTCCACCATATTCTTCCTTCCATTCCCAGGTTCTTTTTAAGAAGCCTTCCCTGCCCAGTTCTTCCTTATCAATTCCTTCTTCCTTAAGGGCATTAATAACCTTAACCTCTGTTGAGATACTGGCATGATCCGTTCCCGGAATCCACAAAGCCTCATATCCCTGCATTCTTTTGAAACGGATAATGATATCCTGCATGGTGTTATCCAGTGCATGTCCCATATGCAGCTTTCCGGTAATGTTCGGTGGCGGCATTACTATGGTAAATGGTTTTTTATCTCTGTTTACTTCAGCATGAAAATATTTCTTTTCTTCCCACTTTGAATAAAGTCTTCCTTCAATCTCCGCTGGATTGTATGTTTTTTCCAGTTCCTTGCTCATTTTATATAAGTCTCCTTTATGTAAAAGTTTCATTTGACATCATTAACAAATACGCTTAGTCATCATATTTTTCCACAATCTGCAATACCTCTCCTGCAAAACCCGGATAATCAGAAATGATCTTACGCAGGGCTGCCTTGGATACCTCTGCACGCTCAGAATTCTCTTCAATCAGCTTACGGAGTCCCTGCCGTCTTACACTGTATTCATGGCGTATCTCCACCATTTCCTTTGGTTCGCACAGTGCCTTAACCTGTGACAGCCAGATTTTGGAGTCATATAAGCCAAGCGACTCTAACAATTCTTCCAGTTCCTCCTCGCTATCACTTAACTCCATTGTCGCCTTCCTGTATTTCTCCCGTGTAGCCTTAGTTTCCAGATAACGCTGATACAGGTCAGCAAGCTCATATGAACTCTTAACGCCGTATTTTTCATACTGGTACTCAATCAGATTCCGTACATTAATATACTTTATTTTTTCCTTATTGTGAAGTGCAATTGTCTTATTGACCTTTTTTTCCGTTATCATGATATTGTATATTGTCCGCCGGTATAGCAGAATATCCCCTGCCGCAAATACTGCTGCCAGAAATAATACCAGATAAAACCATGTGGAATAGTCATCACCGGAAGCTGCCTGCGCCACAATAAACACACTAAATATTATAACAAAACACACCAGGGAAACAATAGTAATATTTTTAATAATTGCCTGACGGTTTAATAATTCCCTGGTTTCAATTTTTAATGCAGCCTTTTCACCCGTAAGGGCACTCATATCTTTTTTAACTACCTGAAGATACAATTCATTATTTTTAAGATTCTTAATTCCGTCAACAATGGTATCTTCCTCCTGCTGTAATTGAAGATATCTGCTTCCCGAAATCTTTTTTTCTTCGGTAAAAAGCATTTTTCTGTCTACGGCAAGCTCCACGATTGACTTTGCAAGATAAGTAATCCGGTCACGGATTTTTACCGGCTGACCTTCAATAATCTGAATATCCGAAAAATATGCACTTACTGTCTTATATTCTTTTTTTGCTGTCTCAACATTGTTGTTGCATTCCAGAATGATCTCACATTGTTCCTCCACATAACGGTTTCTGTCCTGCGCCGTCAGTTTTGAAAAATCCACCTCTTCCAGGGTGATATCCACATTTTCCGTGTTAGTCTCATGTACTGTCTCATCCGGCTGTTTTCTCTTTTTTTGAAATAAACTAAATAAACCCATTTTTCCCCGCCTGTCTTTCATTAGAGCGACACTGCAATATAATCCGCCTTCCACTTATCAAAAATGCTTTTCAGCCTGGCATTGTATTCCACAAAATTTCCTTCAGAACGCAACTTTCCAATTCTGGCAATCTCAATATATTCTTCACTGTCCATAATGTTTTTGGTAACCGCATCCATTTCCTTAATGCATTCCTCTTTTAGCTCTCCATCATCCAGTTCTTCATCAACTTTTATCCCGGCAAGAGCTGCCGCCATGAAATATCCTTTTAAGGATTCTTCCCTGTTATTCAGCTGATATGCCATTTTAAAGCACTCCGCAGCCTGTTCAAACAAAAAAAGCTTTCCGTATGCTGTTCCCGTGTTATGAAACACATTTCCGTAAAAATCATCCTTCATCATGTGTTCCTTTGCATTAAGGATATCCGCATAATTTTTGATGGCACTGTCATATTTTTTATTAAACAGGAAATTATCTGCCCGGCGCTTAAGGCGTTCCTCCGCACCAAGAGCACTTAAATTATCTATTAATGTTCTTAATTCGTCAACTTCTTTTTTCGTATAATAATCCACATACAAAAGTATGGTAATAACCATTTCCCGTAGTCCTGCATTTTTCTCCTTTAGGAATGCAAGTTCATCCGCAAGCCATTTATCTTTTGTTTCGTTCCGGATGAAGTCAATCAGTGCATCATCCACAAAATCACTGCCAATCAGATAAATATTATTATAAATACCATAACATAATTCCTCCAGAGAATAGACATAGATACCCAGACTGCTTATGTAATATGGCTTTTTTGCTTCTTCACTTCTGCATAATATCAACCCGCCCATGACTTTCTCCTTTCTTTTTACAGCTTTATGTCTCGGTAAACTATTTTGTCCGTGGATTTATAAAAATCGCCAAATCCCATATCCTTCAGGGAAAGCCTGCACTGGGATGCACTGCTAAAATCAATTTCCATCATAAGCTTTGTCATCCTGTCCGGCCGTTTCGGGAACTCATCCAGTGAGATTACAATATCCTGATCCGGTTTCTTCTCAATCGGTTTTACATGAATGGTAATTTCCTTTGCATCATTCACGATAAACCGAAGCTTCCTTCCCGCCATATACCAGTTGGTACCCACTCTGACAGCCCTGTATATTTTCGGTTTTTCCCGTTCCACAATGTCAATATCAAAATCCGCCAGTATCCTGTCCTCACAAGCCAGTACCCGGTTTTTAAAATTTCCCCCATAGAAATATTCAAACGCTCCCCACGCAGCACCTTTTGCATATAGATTCTGCCCGATAAATGCCCTCTTTCTATTGCATGCCGCCTTCACAAACTCATCCAGATGCTCATATGTTTCAAATCCATCTCCGGTAAGATAAACAGAAGACATTGCCATGTTGTTCATTAATCTTGCGGCAATTCCTGCCAGCTCAGCATCCACAGCCTTTTCTCCGGAAGCCGTGACCTTTGCCTTCTGTGTGTCTACCATTACAATCGTCTTATTCTCAAGATTGGCATAATTCATGTAAGAATAGTTAAGCTTTGTCCCGTCAAAGTCACACAGTCCCACGCCTCGTTTATATAATTCTTCACCGGCGCTTAATGCATAATAAACAAAACTTTCCGTCCGGTTTAAAAGCAGGATGTCCTCCTTTTCAAAAGACATTCTTTCCAGAACCGAACAGATGCTGTCCAGAAGCTTTTTACCAAACCGGTCCACGCAGACAGCCACCTTACTCACCTTCTCAATATCTGTTACCCGCACGCTTTCCCGAAGCACAAAACGAAACAGGCACTCTAAAAGGTCTGCCGGCATATACTGTTCACCATCAATTTCAACAGGTTCTCCCTCCGCAACCTTTTCCATGATATTGTCTATCTTAAGATACTCGCCGTCTTCGAAGTACTTTTTCCCTGTATCCCCGAATGCCCACTTATTCTCGCCTTTCTTCTTATATCCTTCCGTGCGGATGTGGTATGTCTGTGATGCAAAGCCAAGAATAACCGATTCCGGCTCCTTCATTCCATCAATCAGATAGCTTGCCTGAATACAATCATTACTCAGATCCATTCCGACTATTAATCTGTTTTCCTCAGCCATACCATTCACCCCTTTCTATAACGGTTTAAAAATTGTGTCCGTCATTTTTTCTGACATTACATAGCTGCTCATCATTTTCTTTAATGTATGAATATCCTGTAATTCCACACAGGCAAGCATGTCATTAATCATATCATATCTGCCCTGCGAAAGTTCTGCCTTTATATTCTGATTGCTGATACTTCCGCTTTCCGTCAGTTCTTCCTGATTTTCCTTATGCTCCGTAATATAATACTGCATATTGTCACCATAGAATAACACAAAGCTTTTAACAAAAATTCCCTCAAAAACATTCTCCATGTTCTCAACCATATATTCATTCATGCCATCTTCTCCTTCCATGACATAATGAATCAGCACTTTATTCTTTGGATTTGTACGATATTCCACAATGGTCTTGTCCAGTACGGAGTGTGGAACCGTGATATATGCTCCAAGTTTCTTATAAAAAGCGAATATTTTCCGTTTGTCTATCATTTCATTCAGAATATTCTGTGCAATCTGTTTTTGTTTATCCGTAAGTTCTATGGTATCAATATCATCGGAATAATACTTTAACAATGCCAGCTTGCACACATCGATGGTATCTTCTTCCTCTGCAATCCGGTGCTCAATTACACGGAACACATCCGTATTTACCACCATTTCCTTCACAAAAAAATTATAGGAATTATACGCTATGTAAGCCTCCACGACTCTTTCCCTTGCTCCATGATTATAGTAGCTTTCAAATACCCTGGCAAAGGAACTGCTGTATGAACGTATGAACATCATCTGACACAGAATGCGTTCCTCCAGCTCCGTGGTATCAATGTCAAAATCCCTTGCTGCCTTCCACAAATCCACCATGTCCTTTGTGGAACATTCATAGTATTTTACAAGGTACCCCAGAACATTCTCATCGTATTTGTGCTGTTTAAACACCATTTCACAAATACCCAGAACTTCATCATCCTTTTCGCCATATACACTGTCAATAAGACTGGAACACATCCTCAGCAATCTCTTTGGATTAATTCCAAGAGCACCTCGCCTGCGGATTATTTCCATGGCTTCGGAATATTTTCCGTTCATGATGTAAGTTTCCGTTACTTTAATTCTGGATGTTTCATCCAGCTTATCAATATCAAGCTCAATATATTCCTCGTCAAAAGCGTCCCCGTCATAATCCGCATAATAATAATCAATAATCCGTCCGATAAATTCATTGCGGTAATACTCCGATACACGCTTGTCCTGAATTACCCTCTTATAACAGCCAACCATGTCATAATCCGAATAACCGTATTTCTTGCCGTTTTCACAAAAATACAGTTCCATCCACAAATCATCCTTCAGATATTTAAATGCCAGCGGGATATATTTATCTCCTTCAAATACTTTTTCACACCGATACAGATTCTCCCCGGTATAACGTCTTTGATTCCTGTCACCCAGGACAATTCCTGCTCCCTGGGTATATATGTTAATATATGCCTCTCCGTTTACTATCGGTCTTGTCTGAATCTCTCCGGTTTCCTTATGTTTTACATATACCACCGTAAATTCCGGATTATCGCAGGTTATCCGGTAACTGAATAAAATATTGGCAAGAAACTTGCTGGTATCTGCATTAATCATGGACGGTTCCAGCATGTCCTTATATAATTTTGCCAGATGGATATTGATGTGACCCCTGCTTACCTGATCCAGCACAAACCGTTCAATCTGATAACGGTAATTATCAAAGGTCTGTGGGTCATCATAGCGGTTATAATAAATATTGGCATAAAGATATGCTTTCAGATTATAATCCAGACTGCAGTTATAGGAAAAATATAACAGAAGAAGCTTCGGGAGCGGCTCCATGACCGTCTTATCACAATACATCAGATAGTTTTCATACAGATTCGTAATCCGAAGATCCGCATCCACTGCCGCTTTTATCCAGTAAAACGCATCCTTCGGGAGCCTGTCGCTCTTTGGCATCATCTTATAAATTACGGATAACAGTGCCTTATTATTACTCTTTTTATATAATTTTATCATCAGATTCCAATATGCCCTGGAATACGTCTTCTTATTTTCTGCAATTTCCGTTATATGTGCCAGAAGCTTTTCTGAAATCAGTCCCATTCTGCACGCAAATAAAAGTGTCTGTATTTCAAATTCATCAAACACTCTCAATAACAGCGGCTGTTCCGAAAAGACAAGTGCTGCCTCCAGATACATGACCGGGCTTTTGCAGCCTTTATAAAACTGTTCTTTAATTCTTGCAATCTTTAAGCTTCTGTTTTTCTCATATTCGTCATCCAGATAGAACATAACCCACAGTATACGCCAGTCATCATTTCCGTCTTCATACAGACGTCTGACCGTTCTTAGGGATTCTACCGCATAAGCAGTATCCTGCCTGTAAAGAGAGTTTACATACAAATAATACGCATACAGGGCAGCATTATCCGAAAGTACGTCCATGACATAATCGCGCACATTGTCCAGAAGCCATTTTGCTTCATCACGCTTTCTTACGGCAATCAGCAATTGTGCATGAATCAGCTTATAATAGTAATCCTCATTCTCAATGGAACGAATCTTTTCAATCGCAGTTAATGACTGCTTGGTCCACTGCGCCAGATTAATTTTCTTTACCCGGAAGCTTAAATAGGATTCTACCAGAAAAATAAAATTCTTATGTACTTCCAACGTACTTTCATTCTGATTCGGAATATTTTCGTCCGAAATCAAAAGGATATCCATTGTCAGTATCTGAAAAGAAGATTCCAGAGTGATTCTTGCGTAATTTTTCCCCGCATGCAGCTTGTCCCTGTCAACGAAATAGCGAAGCTCATATCTGCTTCCGGCAAACTTATCCTCATCGATATAATCCGTCTCCGGCGTAATGCATGGATTATCACAGGACACCTTAATCTGCACTGCACCCCATGTATTCTTTGTAACCATGACAGAATCTGTAAACGATGCTGAAATATTCTTATATTCCTTCTGTTCTTCGGATATGGAAAGCTTAATCCTCGTTTTTTTCCGGATACCAATCAGAAATTCTTCAACACACTGCTTCACGTCCGTCTTCGGTCCAAGATATTTGGGTTTTTCACCGTAGAGCAGCAGTTCATACCGGTTCTTTAATTCATAATCATCCTTAAGGAATATATTTTCAAAATTATCCGATACAAAAAGCTTATATGCTTCTTCCGGCTCTGTCTGTACCAGATTGGTAAAATGAAAGAGGTTCTTGATTGCCCCCATGGAGGAATCCACGGAATTGTCCACAACCTTAAAGGAAAAGGTCACACTAATCTCACCGCCGCTGCTGATGATGTTAAACCGGCCTTCAATTTTCTCGCCTTTTCCGATTCCTCTTGTGTCAACTTTATATTTAACCACATTATCCACACCCACAAACGTGGCTTTTTCCATGACTACCGCATGATTCGTGGAAGAAACGATTCCCTTAATTGACTGGCCTGCCACGGATTTAATGCGCAGTTCCCCACAATAGATACTGTTAATACCTATGGATTCCTCAATGTTTACTTCCGATAGTTCAATCACTGGCGGCTCATACTCAAATACGCCCCGTGCAAGTCTGTTTATGGTATCTTTCATTATTCCACCCAAAAATTTTAATAATCTATTTTCATTTTATCACGAACCTCTATACCGGCTCAAGTTTATTCTTTAATTTGCTTAAAATATTCCCGAATCTTTTTCTCATGCCCTATATCTTCCGGTTCGTAAAAGTGCATTCCTTCCAGTTCATCCGGAAGATACTGCTGCCTGACATAATGATTTGGATAGTCATGGGCATACAGGTATCCTTCCCCATGTCCTAATTTGGCGGCACCTTTATAATGGGCATCCCGCAAATGTGTCGGGACTGGTGCCGTCTTATTATTTTCCACATACTCCATCGCTTTATTTATGGACATGTACGCCGCATTACTCTTCGGTGCGCATGCCACATAGCAGACCGCCTGTGCAAGAATAATCCGTGCCTCGGGCATTCCGATTCTTTCTGCCGCCATGGCTGCGGAAGTTGCCACCACCAGGGCATTCGGGTCGGCATTACCCACATCCTCGCTGGCGCATATCATGATTCTTCTTGCAATAAATTTAATATCCTCTCCGGCATAAAGCATCCTTGCCAGATAATATACTGCTGCATCCGGATCGGACCCCCGCATGCTTTTGATAAACGCTGAAACCGTGTCGTAATGATTATCCCCGTCCTTATCATACTGAATGGCTCTCTTCTGGATACACTCCTGTGCCACATCGAGAGTAATATGAATCTTTCCGTCACCGCTTCTTTCGGTTGTCAATACACCTAATTCCACAGCATTCAATGCATTTCTTGCATCGCCGTTGGAAACATCCGCAAGAAAATCTGCCGCATCCTCATCAATTTCCGCATGATAGCTTCCCATGCCCTTTTTCTCATCATAGACGGCACGGTGAATCAATTCTTTAATATCTTCCTTTTCCAGTGCCTTTAATTCAAAAATCCTGGACCTCGAAATCAACGCACCATTCACTTCAAAATACGGATTCTCCGTTGTGGCTCCAATCATCACAATGGAACCGTCTTCCACAAATGGCAGCAGATAATCCTGCTGACCTTTGTTAAAGCGATGGATTTCATCAATAAACAGAATTGTCTTTCTGCCATACATCCCCATTACATTCTGGGCATCATTTACGATTTCTTCCATGTCTTTTTTCCCGGCAACGGTAGCATTAATGGATTTAAATTCCGCACTGGTGGTATGGGCTATTACCTTTGCAATAGTGGTTTTTCCCACTCCCGGCGGTCCGTAAAAAATAATGGAGCCAAGTTTATCTGCCTTAATTGCCCGATAAAGAAGTTTATCCTTCCCTAAAATATGTTTCTGACCCACAATTTCTTCCAGTGTCTCAGGTCTTAACCGTGAGGCAAGTGGCGATTCCTTTTCATGCTGTTTTCTCTTGCATATTCAAATAAATCCATGTCATCACTCCGTATTTACAAGTCTTTTCCTATTTTATCATTCTATCAGCAATTCATCAACCGTAACAAAGACAAAGCCCCTGCTTTTTAACTGGTCTACAATCTCAAGAGCCGCGGCAACCGAGGTATCATAAATATCATGCATCAGAATAATGTCCCCGCTCTCCACTTCATTTACAACATAATTGACAATTCGGTTCACATCTCTCGTATTCCAGTCACTGGTATCCACTGTCCACAGAACAGGAGTCATGTCAATTTCCTCCTCGAGAGTATCACTCCATGAGCCATAGGGCGGACGAATATATTTAGGCTTTTCTCCCGTTATTTCTTCAATGATTTGATTCGTTTTTTCTATTTCATCCAGAGCACAGACAATATTTACCGTGTCAAGCTGTATATGACTGTATGTATGGTTTCCAATCAGATGACCATCCTCATGCATCCTTTCGATTACTTCTTTTCTTTCCTCAATCTGTTGTCCCAAGAGAAAGAAAGTTGCATGTACATCACGTTCTTTAAGTCCGTCCAGAAGAGTCATGGTTGTTTTATATCCGGGACCGTCATCAAATGTCAGCGCCACCACTTTCTCATAATATGCCACGGCAGGTACGCTTTCTTCTTTCTTTGGTTCTGCATTCATCAGCATGACAGCTGCCATAACTGTAAGTACAAGCGTAAGCAGTACCGGGAATGCCTTGAAAAGACCGTCCTTATACTTATAAAAAATCTGCATATATGCTCCACCACAAGGATTTATACAATATATGCAGTCATAAGTTTCATATAGTATTCATAAAATCATTTTTCAAAAATATCAATATCAAAATCATCCTCATCATCTTCATCTTCCTGATACCGCTCATAATAGGACAGACGTGTATTGAATTTCTTGAAAAAGATATTTTTAGGTACATAGCAGGCAATAAAAATGGCAATTCCGGCATAATGCGTATAATCATCCAGCATTCCTGCCATGACGACAAACCACAGAAGTCCTGCCATTCCCACAATATCCAGCACAGCATATTTATAATACGCCTTTACCTGTTTTTCCTTCTTTCTTCGGAAACGGTCTGTTACCACCGGCTCGATAAAATCTGTCAGAATCATGTATAACGCTACCCATGCAGCAAAAATAATCCGAAACAGCCACCGGTTCTGAAGTCTTAATGCCGTGCATACAATAACATATATAATACCGGCAACAATCATGAATAATCCGATTACCGCACATATATTTATCTTATTTTTTTTCGCCATTACTTTCTCCTTCGTACTCCCCAGTACTTTTTCCATTATAATATATTTCCTATAAAATGGCAAACTTGACTTTATTGTCATTCAGTGCTATATTCTATGAAAAAATTGAAAGAAGGAATATCATGTCACTTCCAAATGACCCTGTCATGTTATTAAGCTATGTCAATACACAGCTTCGCGATCACTACCCATCCCTTAAGGAGCTGGCATTAAGCCTCAATGTGAATTCGGATGACATTGTAAAAAAACTGGCCGCCATTGATTACTCCTATGACAGCCAGTTAAACAAATTCATCTGATTCAGAAATTCTTTTACTTTCTGACAGCCGTTAATCGTTCTCCATCCAGTGTAATCAGAATCACATCCTGTTGTCTGATTTCACCGGATAAGATTAACTTGGCAGCAAGCGTCTCCACCGTCTTTTGCATATATCGTTTCAATGGTCTTGCACCGTATATCGGATCAAATCCGTGTTCCACGATATAATCTTTCGCTTCTTCAGTCAATTCAACAGAAAGCTCCTTATCCTGAAGCCTCTTATTAATATCATCCAGTAACAGATGAATAATATTACCGATATTATTTTTCGTAAGCGGCTTGAACATGATAATCTCATCCAGTCTGTTTAAAAACTCCGGTCTGAAATGATTTTTCAGGTCATTCATTGCAAGTTCTCTTGCCTCTTCCTTGATACTGCCGCTTTCATCGATTCCTTCCAGAAGATATGTGGAACCGATATTGGATGTCATGATGATAATGGTGTTCTTAAAGTCAACCGTTCTGCCCTGGGAATCCGTAATACGTCCGTCATCCAGAACCTGAAGAAGCACATTAAACACGTCTGGATGTGCTTTTTCAATTTCATCAAAGAGTACAACCGAATATGGCTTTCTTCGAACTGCTTCCGTAAGCTGTCCGCCCTCATCATAACCTACATATCCCGGAGGAGCTCCGATCAGTCTGGATACGGAATACTTTTCCATGTATTCACTCATGTCCAGTCTCACAATATTACTTTCATCATCAAACAAATTTTCCGCAAGTGCCTTGGCAAGCTCTGTCTTACCTACGCCAGTCGGGCCAAGGAACAGAAATGAACCGATAGGCTTGGTCGGATCCTTAATACCTGCCTATGACCTCATGATTGCCTCGGAAACTCTGGTTACACCTTCCTCCTGTCCGATTACCCTCTTATGAAGTTCTTCTTCCAGATTCAGTGTTTTCATTCTCTCGGATTCATTAAGTTTTGCTACCGGAATACCCGTCCATCGGGAAATAATTCTTGCGATTTCTTCTTCCGTCACACTTTCATGGACCAGAGAAAGTTCCTTATTCTTTACTTTCTCTTCCTCTTCTTCCAACTGCTTTTTAAGTTCCGGAAGCCGTCCATACTGCAATTCTGCCGCCTTATTTAAATCATAATTCTGCTGTGCCATCTGAATCTGGCGGTTAATCTCCTCTATTTCTTCTCTCAGCTTGCTGACTCTGTCAACCGATGCCTTTTCATTATCCCACTGAGCTTTCTGGTTTGAAAATTCTTCCCTGAGCTGTGAAAGTTCTTTCTGAAGAGTTTCCAGTCTCTCCCTGCTTAAATTATCTGTTTCCTTCTTAAGTGCAGCCTCTTCAATTTCAAGCTGCATGATTTTACGCTGCTTCTCATCCAGTTCCGTAGGCATGGAATCCAGTTCGGTCTTAATCAGTGCGCACGCTTCATCCACAAGGTCGATTGCCTTATCCGGAAGGAACCGGTCCGAAATGTATCTGTGGGACAAGGTTGCCGCGCTGACCAGTGCACCGTCTGTAATCTTAACGCCATGGAATACCTCATACCGCTCCTTTAATCCACGGAGTATGGAAATGGTATCTTCCACAGAAGGGTCCTCCACCATGACCGGCTGGAAACGTCTCTCCAGTGCAGGGTCTTTTTCTATATATTTTCTGTGTTCATCCAGAGTCGTTGCACCAATACAATGCAGTTCACCTCGTGCAAGCATAGGCTTTAACATATTGCCCGCATCCATGGATCCTTCGCTCTTACCTGCTCCCACAATGGTATGAATCTCATCGATAAAGAGAATAATCTGTCCTTCACTCTTCTTTACTTCATCCAGGACTGCTTTCAGTCTCTCTTCAAATTCTCCACGATACTTGGCGCCTGCAACAAGCGCACCCATATCCAGCGCAAATACCTTCTTATCCTTCAGGCCTTCCGGTACATCTCCACGTACAATACGCTGTGCCAGTCCTTCTACCACTGCCGTTTTACCGACACCCGGTTCGCCGATAAGAACCGGATTATTCTTGGTCTTTCTGGAAAGAATACGGATTACATTCCGGATTTCTGCATCCCTGCCGATAACCGGATCCAGTTTCTGATTCCGAGCCTTATCCACAAGATCCGTACCATATTTGTTCAGTGTATCATAGGTTGCTTCCGGGTTGTCACTGGTTACTTTCTGATTCCCCCTTACGGTTGATAATGCCTGAAGAAACTTCTCCTTATTGATTCCCATTTCCTTAAAAAGTTCCTTCACTGCCTTATTGGGATTTGCTATCATGGAAAGAAACAAATGCTCCACGGATACATATTCGTCTCCCATGCGCTTTGCCTCATCCTCGGCATTCATCAGTACCTTGTTCAGATCCTGTGTAATATAAAGTTCTCCACCCGATACCTTCGGAAGTTTATTTAATAATTCTTCTGTCCGGTTAATAAAAAGCTCCGGACTAATTCCCATCTTCTCAACCAGTCTTGCTATCAGACTCTCATCTATTGTCAGCAGACTGTACAAAAGATGTTCTTCATCAATCTGCTGGTTACCATACTCATATGCCAGCTTCTCGCAATTCTGTGTTGCTTCAACGGATTTTTGTGTAAACTTGGTTAAATTCATAGTCTGCCTCCCCTTTCCTTTCTTTTGTTCTATTTGTAATATAACACATATATTCTATTTGTCAATATTTTTTAAAAGAAATTTTTGCACAAGATAAAAGACAATGCCCTTCGCACTGTCTTATCTGTTCCTTGGTAATTCTTTCATGTTTCCGGCCGAATGATTCTTTCACTCTTCCATTGAATACCCGTTTTTACTTTTTTAACAGGGCTTCCGGCATAGACGCAGTTCGTTTCATCCAGCTTCCTGTTGACAAGGGAATGAATTCCTATTACCGATTCGTCCGGAATAACGCTGCCTTTTAATGCAACAGCTCCGGCTCCCATCCAGACATGTTCTCCCACGGATATATCCTCTGCAAAATTTACCCGTCTTCCTTCCATATCCAGAATGGAATGACTGTCACTGGTTCTAAGCTGGACATCCGGTGCAAAAAGTCCCTCACCACCGATGGTAATTTTCGTTCCTTCAAGAGCCGCCAGATGGGTATTCCGAAAGAACCGGTTATGTTCGCCGATGAGGATTTCATTACCGTCATCTTCCATCCACAGACTGCTTCCTTCAAATCCGTTGCGTTCACCAATGACAATCCGGTTATGATTTCCCTTTATATAGATACTGCTGTCCGTCATTCTTGTAAGCCGTCCAATCTCAATTACATTCCCATTTCCTTCTATTGTAATTTTTACATGCTTAAGCATCACTGCCGGAAACCGGACTTTGGACTGACCTTTAATATGAATCGTGTTATGCCCCAGAATGCGGTTATAGATTCGAAAAAGCCACGCAAACCTCTCAGGGTTTTCTTTGATCTGCTCTTTTATTCCCATAATTTCCTCTTTTACTTGTATAATTTAAGTTTTGAAATTTCCTGTATAATCACATCTGCAGCCATCCTTGCGCCACCTTCAACAAAATGAATTCCCTCATACATAAGTCCCTTGGAATCCTCCACGTTATTCACATGAATCCCCATCATTTCGCCAATGTTAAAAGACGGAATCCCCCACATGGCAGCAGCCTCACACAGTGCATCGCCATAGTCCATGGAAGTTAAATCCAGCTCATTATAGATGTCATACCGGTTTGAGGCTCCGAAAGGTGTTCCCATGACCAATATATACGCATCCGGATATAACCGTGTCAGATTATAAAACATTTCATGACAGGCACCGTAAAATGTGGTATTATCCACCCTGAGGTTGCCTTCAACATCAAATACCAGCTTTTTGTCACCCAAAGGAATATTACCACACCAGTCATTCGTACCTGCCATGATAAAAATTGCATCCACATCCGCAGGAATTGCTTTATCTCCCTGAGACATTCTTTCAACAAGGCACATTGGATTCTCATTTACATTTGTCACTGAGGTTCCTCTGATTCCACAATTATATCCTTCAAAGCCAAAATAATCATTTACAATGCTGCAATGATAATATAGTTCCGTTAGACTGTCACCATACCAGGCAACCTTAAGTCCATTCCAATCGGATACAAAATTACCCGTTTCCAACTCCTTTGCAGCCTCTGTAATTCCATCTGTATATTGTGACTCCTTTTCTGTTTCCAATATTTTTTGTGCCAATTTCAAACTTTCCTGCTGTTTTCTTTGTTCTTCCTGCATATTCATCTGCTGTAATTCTAACAGCTTGATGGAATTCTTTTCCTTATTCAGCATGACAACCATACTCACGGTAACAATTATTAATACTAAATCCAAGATAACTAACGCCGTCATCTTTTTCTTCAATTAAATCACCCCGTTCATTTTTTTCATAAACTTAATTATCTCCTTAGCTACTTCTACACTTCCCTTATCCTGATTAAAATGTATTCCATCAACACAATACTCCATGATATTATCACTATTCCAATCAAGTTTTCTTCCGATATTGATATTATCAATTCCCCACATTTGTGCTACTTCACATAAAGTATCCCCATATTCCACAGATGTCAGACCTAATTTATTGTACATACCGCCTGCACCATCAAACAATTTTGCATAGGTTCCATCTGCCGGATGTGTTCCTAATACAATTATCTGCGCATTCGGATAATGTTCCTTTAAATAATAGAACATCTGATTACAGGCACCTGCAAAGGTATCATTTGTCAGAATACCTTTTTGAGTATCATTAAATGTCTTTTCCACGTCCCCCATTGGCATACTATATATCCAGTCATTAACTCCTGCCATAATAAAAATTATAGCCGAATCCGGCGCAATATCTTCTTCATCGCCGCAGTTCATTCTTGTGGGAGCACATAAACTACTGCCATTTATCATGGTTATTAAACTTCCATTCACACCACTATTCTGACCGTCAAAACCAAAATAGCGATCTACTTCACCACAATAAAAGTACATTTGCGTAAGACTGTCCCCGTACCAGGTAACCTTCATTCCCTGATACACTTCCATCATCTTTTTTTCTCTAATATAATTTCTTATACTAAGTGCCACAATATACAGTGCAATAGATATGAACAACACAATAAACGTGATACACAATATCTTTTTTCTTTTCTTCATCATTATACCTGTTCCAGCGCTTTTGTAAGATCCTCAATAATGTCATTCACATCTTCAATTCCAACGGAAAGTCTCATCAGATCCGGTGCTACCCCTGCCGCAAGAAGCTGTTCTTCCGTCATCTGTCTGTGTGTATGGCTTGCCGGATGCAGAATACAGGTTCTGGCATCTGCCACATGGGTAACAATAGCAATAAACTGAAGGCTGTCCATGAACTTAATTGCATCTTCTCTGCTACCCTTAATTCCGAATGACATAACACCACAGGTTCCATTCGGCATATATTTTTCCGCAAGATTATGGTACTTGTCCCCATCCAGTCCTGCATAATTTACCCATGCCACTTTTTCGTGATTATTAAGAAATTGTGCCACTTTTAATGCATTTTCGCAATGGCGCGGTACTCTTAAATGCAATGTTTCAAGACCAAGATTCAGTAAAAATGCATTCTGTGGTGACATGGTAGAACCCAAGTCCCTCATGAGCTGGACGGTTGCCTTTGTAATATATGCTCCCTTACCAAATTTCTTTGTATATATTATTCCATGATAAGATTCATCCGGTGTGGTAAGTCCTGGAAATTTGTCACCATAAGCATCCCAGTCAAAATTGCCACTGTCAACAATACATCCACCAACTGTAACCGCATGTCCATCCATGTACTTTGTGGTAGAATGAGTTACAATATCTGCGCCCCATTCAAACGGTCTGCAGTTAATCGGAGTTGCAAAGGTGTTATCCACAATCAGTGGAACACCGTTTTTATGCGCTATTTTTGCAAATTTCTCAATGTCCAGTACTTCTACTGTAGGATTGGATATTGTCTCAGCAAACAAAACACGGGTATGTTCATTAAAAGCTTTCTGAATTTCCTCTTCCGGTGCATCCTGATTAATAAAAGTACAGTCAATGCCAAATTTTTTAAGTGTTACACTGAATAAATTATATGTACCTCCGTAAAGACTGGATGAACACACAATATGATCTCCCGCCTGACAGATATTGGTTACTGCAAAGAAATTTGCTGCCTGTCCTGAAGATGTAAGCAGTGCTGCAACTCCCCCTTCCAGCTCGGCAATCTTAGATGCCACAGCATTGGTTGTGGGATTTTCAAGTCTTGTATAGAAAAAACCGGATTCTTCCAAATCAAACAATCTGCCCATCTGATTGCTGGAATCATATTTAAATGTCGTACTCTGATAAATCGGTAGGACTCTTGGTTCTCCATTCTTCGGCTGCCATCCTGACTGTACACAAATTGTGTCATTGCTATATTTATGTTCCATTTACATGCCTCCTGCTGTATTATATTTTTGAACTTATGAATATTATATACATTTTAAAGAAATATAACAACCGAAATATAAAAAGAAAGAATTCCTCTGATGCCATGACTGCTTCATTGGAATTCCTTCCTTCACCATTCCTATATCATTTTACCAGTTGATGCCATTTGCCCCATCCGAAAGTGCATCATTGTGGCGCTGGGTCGGCCAGTTATTAATCTTCAAATCATCACTGACCTTCTGTGCCTTCAGTTCTGAACCTTCCAGACTGATAAAATATCCGTCATAAATACACTGAAAATATATAATCTTGCAATTTGAATCATAAGCCATGGCAAAAATAACATCGCCGTAAGTTTCCGGATGTTCGGACATGTATTTACTGCTCTTATTGGCAGTAATCGGAGACTGATTCTTTAAAGTACCGTCCGAAGCATTAGAATCAGCATTCGGTACACTGTTCGCAAGCTGTGCTGCAATATAATAATCCGCTGCGGTGGATTTTGCTGCTGACAGTGTAGGATGCTCCGGATCCGCCTCATTCAGATACTTAAATAATGACTGACTGCTGAAACGTCCCATCCTCACACCGTTATATTCGAATTTTACCGCATAATGAAATGCCTCCGGTTCATCCATTGCTGCATTAATTACCGCATATTGTGCAGCAGAATAAATTGCCTTCGCATCCGTAAGGGCTTTTGTCATTTTTGCTTTTTCAACATAACCTATTACCGAAACAGTAATAACACCGGTCAGAATCGCCATAATTGCAATAACAACAACAAGTTCCACCATGGAATAACCTTTATTATTTTTTAATTTCATGTGAATCCTCCTCAGACATCTTATGTTCATACTTGAATTGTACTCAAAATCGCAAGCCGAGTCAATGCATTATGAGGTTATTTTTCAGCTGTCGTCAAGTGTCGTCAAAAATTAAAAAACAAAAAAATGCGGATAACCCAGTAAAAATAGGCTATCCGCAGATAAAAAAATAAGCGCGAGACGGGGATCGAACCCGCGACCTTCTCCTTGGCAAGGAGACGCTCCACCACTGAGCCACTCGCGCGTACTTAATGAGTACATTTGATACTATACTATATGTAAATTCATTTGTCAACACAAATTTTATTAATTTTTCACACAATAATTACAATTTCATCCGGATGATTATAAACCGTTCCTGCCTGCAGCTGATAACATACATAGCCACAGGCAGAAACAGTCAGAACCTCTACTCTTCCAGCAGTCTCTCAAATTCATCCAGCAGTTCCCCAAAAACTTCCAGTGCGCCTTCCACCGCCTCAGGTGATTCCATATCCACACCGGCTTTTTTCAATACTTCAATAGGATAATCACTGCTGCCGCTCTTTAAAAATTCCATATAACCATCTACCGCAGGTTTTCCCTCCTCCAGAATCTTTCCGGAAATCGTCACTGCTGCCGCAAATCCCGTGGCATACTGATAGACATAGAATGGGGTGTAAAAATGCGGTATTCTTGACCATTCCAGCTCAATTTCCTCATCAATCACCATATCCGGTCCGAAATATTTTTCATTCAGTTCACGATACACCCTGCAAAGCACATCTGCCGTAAGCGTGGTTCCTTTTCCTGCCATTTCATGGGTAATCTTCTCAAACTCGGCAAACATGGTCTGACGGAACATGGTTCCCTTAAACTGCTCCATGAAGTGATTAAGCAGATATAATTTTTCCTGTCTGTTACTGCTCTTTTCTATCATATCACGGATTAATAATGCCTCGTTACAGGTGGACGCCACCTCTGCCACAAAAATCCTGTATCCTGCATAGACATGCGGCTGGTTTGAATTGGACAAATATGTGTGTATTGCATGCCCCATCTCATGAGCAAGCGTAAATACATTATCCAGATTCTCCTGATAATTTAAAAAGACATACGGATGCGTTCCATAGGCACCCCAGGAAAAAGCGCCGCTGCGTTTTCCCTGATTCTCACAGACATCTATCCAGCCGTTATCATATCCTTCCCTAAGAATCTTCTGATACTCATTCCCCAGAGGATGCAGACCCGAAAGGACACGTTCCTTTGCTTCCTCATAAGACACCTTTACCTCATAATCCTTTACAAGAGGTGCATAGACATCATACAGATGCAGTTCCTCTACTCCCAGCACTTTCTTTCGAAGTGCCACATAGCGGTGCATTTTATCCAGATTGCGGTTTACTGTGTTGATGAGATTATCATATACCTTCACCGGAATGTTAGAGGAATCAAGGGATGCCTCAAGAGTGCTTTCAAACCCCCTCATTCTTGCGAAAAACCACGCCTGCTTCACATTTGCCTGATACATGGAGGCAAGCGTATTCCGGTATGCACCATAG
>JAQXXN010000176.1 GCA_029226085.1 Thermoflexaceae bacterium | reverse complement strand
AGCCAATATTAAGGGTGCAGGAACGGATGTTATCCGAATTACCGGAGTCCCAAGACTTCATGGAACGACCTATTCCATCATACCGGATCAGATAGAAGCAGGCACGTTCATGTTTGCGGCAGCAGCAACAGGGGGAGATGTTCTGGTTAAGGATGTCATTCCGAAGCATCTGGAGGCACTGACAGCCAAGCTTGTTGAGATTGGATGCCAGGTGGAAGAATTTGATGATGCGGTTCGTGTAATTGGCAGTACCAATCTTAAGTCTACCAATATTAAGACACTTCCGTATCCGGGATTCCCGACAGACATGCAGCCACAGATGGCAGTTGTACTGGCGAGGGCAAAAGGAACCAGTGTCATTACCGAGAGTATTTTTGAAAACAGGTTTAAGTATGTGGATGAACTGGCAAGAATGGGTGCAAGCATCAAGGTTGAAGGAAATGTGGCCATTATTGACGGAGTGGACAGATTAACCGGTGCATCTGTAAGCTCGCCGGATTTAAGAGCCGGAGCGGCACTTGTTATAGCCGGTCTTGTTGCGGAAGGTTACACTCAGATTGAAGACATTTACTATATACAGCGTGGATATGAAGCGTTTGACGAAAAGCTTAGAAAACTTGGAGCAAGAATTGAAACGGTGGATAGTGATAAGGATATACAGAAGTTTAAAATGCAGATATGCTGAGAATAGAAGATAAAAGGACGTTTTTAATGATTCAAGTCATTAGGAACGTCCTTTTATTTACTGATTCTTTACAGAATAGTTTCGATTTTTATGTCAGGATTTTTGGAAAGGTCAATAAATTCATCCTGACACTGTACCATCGGCCTGGAAAAATCCTGCCTGTTTATAAAGACGACTTCGCCTGTTTTGCCATTACTTAAGAGTACAGTGGTATGAATATAGGAGGATACCACATTCTCAAGAAATGTCAGGAGAAAACGAGGGTCATATTTATTATATCCTTCATCTTCAATGAACTTAATTACGGTGAAAGGACACATCGGTCCACGGTAAACACGCTTGGCAGTCATGGCATCATATACATCTGCAATTGCAACGATGCGTGCAAATTCCGGTATTTTGCTCCCGGTAAGACCGTAAGGATAACCGGAGCCGTCACAGCGTTCATGGTGAAAAAGACAGGCTTCCTTAATCCGAGGGTCAATTTGCTGGTTTTTCAGGTAAGCATATCCATTTTTAACATGATCCTTCATGATTTGATATTCTGCCGTAGTGAGCTTGCCTGGTTTTGTAAGAATTTCTTCCGGTGTGGTAAGCTTTCCGATATCATGTAATAGTCCGCTTAAGGTGAGGGTATCTATGTCATCTTCCGACATGTTCAGCCATTTGCCGAATACATTACAAATCAGTGCCACATTAAGGCAGTGGGTAAAGGTGGAATCATCAAACTCGCGCATGTTATGAAGCATGTCAAAGATATGAATGCTTGTGGAGGAGGAGTCCAGTAAGCTGGCGGTCTGCTCCAGAAGCTCAGAAGGATTAAGGGGAGCATTTTTGGTTACGATGTCATTAATGGTATTCTGAAACTCGTCAATATTTTCCAGATACTCTTCCTTAAAAGCCTGGAATTCTTCACTGGATTTGATTCGTTCTGAATAAGTGGCTGGTTCTAAAACAGGTTCTTCCATACTGTCAAGAACAGCTACCGTGGCAACGTTGTACAATTTAAGCTTATAAATGGAAGAATCGTCAAGTAGGGTATTTACCGGAATAAGAAGCTGACCGGCAGTGGTATAGACGTCTTCAGCGGTAATCATTCCGGGCTCTAATTCAAATGTAAATAAGATGCTTTTATTCATGGTACACCTGCCTTCATTAAATTATGGATTCAATGGAAAGTTCCGGATACTTGGTTAAATCAATAAATTCTCCGTCGCATTTTATCATTGGCTTGGAAAGAGAAAGCTTGTTCAGCATGACGATTTCTCCGGTTCGTCCGTCGCTCAGCAGGACATTGTTATTAAGATAGGAGGAACCGATATGCTCCAGAAAGGTCATTATGAATTTTGGATCGTATTTGTACAGACCTTCACTCTCAAATACCTGAATTGCCTTAAACGGACACAGAGCCGGACGGTAGGAACGAGGAGAGGTCATGGCATCATAAACATC
>JAQXXN010000175.1 GCA_029226085.1 Thermoflexaceae bacterium | reverse complement strand
TGGCACAGATGGAAACCATCCCCTGCCGCTGCCACCCCGGACATCCGTCACTATCACACTTTATCCACACAAAAAACTGCCGCTTCACATTCCCCTGCAAAGCGACAGTTTCCAATATATACCTATGTAATTTTATCCCTTTACCGAACCAAGTGCAACACCCTGTACAATATACTTTGACAGACAAATATATACAATAATTACAGGGAAGATGGAAAATGCAATCATCATGTACACCTGACCCATATCAAACTTCAGCCAGTCTGCACTACGAAGCTGTGCAATGAGGATTGGGAGGGTTTTCATCTTATCATCTTTTAAAATCAGTGCAGGCATGAAGTAATTGTTCCAGTTGGAAACAAATGTGAAGATTGCCTGAACTGCAATCGCCGGCTTCATCAGTGGAAGTACAATCTGGTTGAATGTCCTGAACTCACCGGAGCCATCAATTCTTGCAGCCTCAATGATGGATAACGGTAATGTACTTTCCATATACTGTTTCATGTAATAAAACGTAATCGGAGCTGCAACAGTAGGTACAATTAAAGGAATAAATGTGTTCATCAGATGCAGCTTATCCATGAAACGGATGAAACCTAATGCCGTTACCTGAGTCGGAATCATCATGATTGCCAGAATAAATGCAAACATGAATTTCTTTCCCTTAAAATCATATACATGAATGGCATATGCCGTCATGGTCGAAAAATATGTAGACAACAGCGCACACAGGGATGATATAAGTATACTGTTCAGCATACCGGATATAATCGGCTGTGTACCGTTAATCAGGTTCTTCCAGTTTGTCAGGAAATTTCCACCCGGAATAAAGGAAAAACCGGTCTGAATCTCAGCATGTGTTCTGGTTGCATTAATAAACAGCACATAGAACCAGAACAAACATAAAAAGGATAAAAATATTAACACTACATATGCTAAAAATCGTCTGGCATGAATAGAAAGACCAGCATTGATTTTATTTTTATTTTTTGCTTCATTACTCATAGCTTATCCTCCTATTTCTCTGCTTTCTTTATTTTTTTTTTGCTTACCTGATGTATCTCTATACATAAATCCGTATACAATAAGGCTCAGAACTCCGGTGATGACAAACAGGAATACAGAAAGTGCACCACCCATGCCGTAATTCTTACTATACAGATGTTTATTCAAATACATAATCAATGTCATTGCCGATTCTACCGGAGCTCCTGTACCATTGGTTAAAATCTGAGGTACATCGAACATCTGGATACCACCTATCATGGATGTAATAATTACATAAATCAGAATCGGTTTTAAAAGTGGAAGAGTAATCTTGGTAAAACGCTGCCATGAATTGGCACCATCCACTTCCGCAGCTTCGAACAGGGAAACATCAATTCCCATGATACCTGCCATGAGAAGAATCGTTGTATTACCAAACCACATCAAAAAGTTCATAAGACCTACCAATCCTCTTGTTGCCCACACATTGGAGAAGAAGCGGATAGGTTCTATCCCCATGTTCTGAAGCATGGAATTCACCGGTCCGATATCTGAGAACAATGCAAAAAACAGCATTGAAAATGCCGATGCCATAATCAGGTTTGGCAGATAAATAACGGTCTTAAAAAATCCACTGCATTTTAATTTCAGACGGACATCAGAAAACCACTGACCAAGTACAAGGGATACAATAATCTGAGGAACAAAACCAAGAATCCACATAATCATGGTATTCTTTGTGTAATTCCATAATTCAGGAGTTGAAAAAATAGATTTATAATTGTCAAGTCCAACCCAGTTCGGTCCAATCTGCGTCAGACCGGAACGGAAATTTTCAAAAAAACTGTTATAAAATGTGTTAAATAACGGCACTAACTGAAAAGTAACATAGACAATAACGAAAGGAGCTAAAAATATATATCCCCACTTGTTATATTTTACTACTTTACTTTTTCCCTGCCTTTTGTTCTGGGAATCTTTCATATCACCACTCCTTGCTCTTTCATTATTCATGAAAAAAGTTATAAAGTCGTCTGTTTCTTTTAAAGAAAAAACATGCCTGCCCCACCAAAAGAGCAGGCATGTTCTAAAAACATCCTAAAGTTCTTCGTTATCCTGACCGAATTATTCAGCCTTTAATTCCGGATACTTAACAACAATTGCTTTCTTGAACTTAGCAAGAGCATCCTCAAGAGTTGCATTGCCATCAAAGTAATCCTTCATTGCAGCCTGGAATTCTTCGTTACATCCCTGATCATAAGATGTTAAATTGCTTAATTCAATCTTTTCAGCTCCGGCACAGAACATTGCAAGTGGATTCTGTCCGCCAAGTACCTTATTCTGGTAACTTGTATCCTTAGCCATTGCTTCCATTGCAGGCTTGTTGTTTACGAAATCGTTATCAGCCTTAACAATGTCTGTCATGATTGTTTCATTTGTTGTTAACTGTCTCATGATATCAGCTACAAGTGTTGGGTTATCTGTTCCTGTTGCAGCACAGATCCATGTACCACCCCAGAAGAATCCCTGTGGGCCTTCTGTTGCAGCCCATCCGCCGTTAGCAGCGAGAGAAGCCTTATCATCAACCTGCATTGAGAAATCTACGAACCAAGCTGGTCCAAAGTAGCAGAATACTTTACCATCCGGATAGAAGCCCTTGGTCCATACATCTCCCCAGAGAGAAGACTTATTGTTGTAGCCCTTATCTGTAAAGTTCTTTGTCTGCTCAACCCATGTCATAAGACCATCATCAATTACAACCTTACCATCAACTACCCATGGAGTTGTTGCATTGTTGGAGAATACACGGTATGTATCATCATAACCGGATACCATGTAGTAACCCTTTGCCTTAACTTCTTCTGCTGTCTTTTCAAATGTATCCCAGTCAGCTACCTTTTTCTGTACTTCTGCCGGATCATCTGTTCCGAATACATCCTTTGCAATGTCACGGCTGTAAATCAAGACACCTGGACAGCCCTGCCATGAAACGCCCTTAAGCACGCCGTTTGCATCTGTTACAACGTCCTTTGTATACTGATACTGATTAGCAAGTTCAGCATCGGTAATTCCAAGATCCTTAACTGGCATTGTGTAATCTGTTCCTACATATTTGATTGCATAGTCAGCTTCAACAAGGAACATATCAATCTTGTCATCAGCTGCTGCAGAATCCTGCTTTAATAATGTTTCATCCAGATTGTTCTGGTATGCATTATCCTGGTTTGCTGTAACATTCCATTTAACTGTTACATCACCAATCTTACCTGTTGTTTCATCAACTTTCTCATATCCCGGATAATGATCTGTTACTCTGCTCTTAAACTCCTCATTCCATACATAAATATTTAATACGGAACCTTCTGCTGCAGGTGCTGCTGTCGTTGCATCTGCTACTGTTGTTGCATCCTGTGATGCTGCTGTTGTTGGATTGCTTGCTGCATCCTTTGAACCACATCCTGCAAGTGAAGCTGCGGTCATTGCTGCTGCTAATGACAATGCCAATACTTTCTTGAATTTCTTCATATTTCTTCCTCCATTTCTGCCACCCCGGCAAATCAATATAGAAAAACTGCTAAATATTGCAATTTTCTATCTTTTTTTAATTCAGTGAAGATTCTTCACTGATTTGCCCATTAAGACGGACCCTTCAATCACATACTTTTCTTTGAGTGTGGTTTTCGGTCTCTCAATAAGCTCAATTAAGTGTGATGCCGCCTCACGGCCCATTCTGTCGCTTGCCTGCTGTAACGTTGTAATCGGCGGTTCATGAATCAATGCATAACTGATTCCGTCATATCCAACTACCGATATGTCATCCGGTATTTTCAGGTTGCGGCTCTTGATAACGTTTACCCCGCCTATTGCTGTAAAATCATCAGGATACATGATGCATGTCGGCCGGTCTTTTAAGTCCAGCAGTTTCTTCGTGCATTTTGCAGCTCTTGCCGTATCCCGGTATTTACATTCCATTATGTACTCCGGCGGAATATCAAGTTCCAGACGTTCCACGCATCTGTAAAAACTTGTAACACGGTCTCTGGTAACCGATGAATCTTCGCCATGAATATATGCTATTTTTCTATGACCCATGGCATATAAATGTTCCATCAGATCGCGGATTCCCTTAACGTTATCCGACATTACCGAAATGGTGTTATTAAAGACATGGTCTATGGTTACTATTGGAATTCCACTGTTTACAAGTTCCACAACCTGCGGATCATTAAATTCAATACAGGCTATGATCACTCCGTCAAACTGGCGGTTTCTGCAATATTCACTATACGTTATCTTTTTTCCACCAATTCTGTTGGTTATGAATGTGATACAGTATCCTAAAGACTCTGCCTGGGACTTAATTCCCTGAAGCACTCTTGCAAAATACTCATGTGTCAGACCACTGTTAGCTGCATCCGCAAACAATATTCCTATATTATAGGTTCTGTTTGTTTTCAGCGTAACCGCTGCCATATTAGGAAGATATCCCATCTCGGCTGCCTTAGCCTTAATCATGTTTCTTGTCTCTTCACTAATATCGCTATAACCGTTTAACGCCTTGCTGACTGTGGCAACGGATACTTTGCATTCTGCTGCGATGTCCTTAACTGATACCATGCCATCCCATTCCTACCTTCATAATTCGTGTCCATTTGGTAATGAATCATTTACTTAATCGTTTTCGTATCTTTATACTACAACAATTTTACTATAAAATCAACTACTTTTTTAAAATTTTATAGATATTTTATCTAGTTTGGTGTTTATATTCGCAAAACTTCCTTATATCATATGTTTAAGATGTCATTTTTTTCTGCCCTTATGCAAGCATTTTTGAATAAATACACTTATACGTTTTAGTAATTTTATTAACTGATTAATTTTCTGGTCTAATTTTCATCACCCTTTCCTTCTTGCTCTGTATACATGAAATTTCTTTAGTAAATTATATAAATAATCCTTGATTTTATGTATATAATTTAATATATTTATAGTAAGTGGAATATCCATTTTATTTTTCCCATTATGCTAAATCGTTTTCGTAATTATTGATGAATGGAGAACATACTATGAAATATGGACATTTTGATGACGCCAATCGTGAATACGTCATTACCACACCTAAGACTCCTCTTCCTTGGATTAATTACCTGGGATGTGAGAATTTCTTTTCATTAATGTCTAATACATGCGGTGGTTATTGTTTTTATAAAGATGCCAAGCTTCTGCGCATAACAAGATACAGATATAATAATGTACCTTATGACACGGGCGGTCATTATTATTATATTAATGATAACGGCACCATCTGGAATCCGGGATGGCAGCCAACAAAGACCGAGCTTGACGAATACAGCTGCCGTCACGGAATGGGGTACAGCATCTTTACCGGCAGAAAAAATAACGTAAAAGCCGAAGTAACTGCATTTGTTCCAATCGGCAACAACTGTGAAGTTCATAAGGTTACTGTTACCAATGAGGGTACTACAAAAAAGGACTTAAAGCTTTTTTCATTTATTGAATTCTGTCTGTGGAACGCCATGGATGACATGACCAATTTCCAGAGAAACTTAAGCATCGGCGAAGTTGAGATTGAGGGCTCCACAATTTACCATAAGACCGAATACCGTGAAAGACGAAACCACTATGCCGTATTCAGTGTTAATACTCCTGTGGATGGATATGATACAGACCGTGATTCTTTCCTTGGAGCATATAACGGATTTGACAGACCGGACGTTGTGGTTAACGGCAAGGCTTGCAATTCCAAGGCGAGTGGATGGGCTCCAATTGGCTCCCACCAGATTAATATTTCTCTTGAGCCTTCGGAATCCAAAACATATATTTTTGTACTTGGCTATGTGGAAAATCCGGAGAACGAAAAGTGGGAATCGCAGGGTATAATTAACAAAAAGCCTGCCCATGAAATGCTTGCAAAGTTCGATACCGTAGAAAAGGTTGACGCTGCCCTTGCTGTCCTTAAGGCACACTGGGACGGCTTACTGAATAAGCTTACCGTACAGTCCGGCGATGAAAAGTTTGACCGCATGATTAATATCTGGCATCAGTATCAATGCATGGTTACCTTTAACATGTCCCGTTCCGCTTCTTACTATGAATCCGGTATCGGCCGTGGAATGGGATTTAGAGACTCCTGCCAGGATTTGCTTGGTTTCGTGCATCTGATTCCTGACCGTGCAAGAGAAAGAATCATTGACATTGCTTCCACCCAGTTTGAGGACGGAAGTGCATACCATCAGTACCAGCCACTTACCAAGAAGGGTAACATGGACGTGGGAAGCGGTTTTAACGATGACCCGTTATGGCTCATTGCAGGTACCGCCGCTTACATTCGTGAAACAGGTGATTTCGGAATTCTTGACGAACAGGTTCCATACGATAATGATGCAACCAAGGCTACTTCCCTTATGGAACATCTCCGCCGTTCCTTTAACTATACCGTGACACATCTGGGTCCTCACGGTCTTCCGTTAATCGGCCGGGCCGACTGGAACGACTGTCTGAACCTGAACTGTTTCTCCAAGGAACCGGGCGAATCTTTCCAGACCACCGGACCGTCCGAAGGTCCGGTTGCAGAATCCGTATTTATTGCCGGAATGTTTGTAAAGTACGGTAATGAATATGCAGATTTGTGTGAACACATGGGACTTACCGAAGAAGCTTGTGATGTCCGCGCTAAGGTTCAGAAAATGTACGACACCGTTCTGGATGCAGGATGGGACGGCGAATGGTTCCTTCGCGCATATGATGCAGACAGCAATAAGGTCGGTTCCAAGGAATGTGAAGACGGTCAGATTTACATTGAACCACAGGGCTTCTGTGTACTTGCCGGAATCGGTGTGAAAGAAGGTCACGCACAGAAGGCTCTTAACTCCGTTAAGAATATTCTGGATACCAAATACGGTATTGTATTACTCCAGCCTGCATACAAGGATTATCACTTAGAGCTTGGCGAAGTTTCCTCTTATCCACCGGGATATAAGGAAAATGCCGGTATCTTCTGCCATAACAACCCTTGGGTAACCGTTGCGGAGACAGTTGTTGGTGACGGTGACCGTGCATTTGAAACCTATGCAAAGATTTGTCCTGCATATATTGAGGAAATCAGTGATATTCACAGAACAGAACCTTATGTATATTCCCAGATGATTGCCGGAAAAGATGCCGTACATCACGGTGAGGCCAAGAACAGCTGGCTGACGGGTACTGCCGCCTGGACTTTCCTCAGTGCATCACAGTATATTCTGGGTATAAGACCAAGTCTTGACGGATTGATGATTGATCCTTGTCTTCCTGCACAGTTTACGGAACTTAAGGTTTCAAGAACCTTCCGCGGCACGGTTTACAACATTACCATCAAGAATCCTTCCAATGCCCAGAAGGGTATTAAGAAGCTGATTGTGGATGGTGTTGAAGTGGCAGGCAATGTAATTCCTGTCTCCACTGCCAAAACAGTTGACGTTATTGCAGAAATGTAACTGCTCCCTATAATATTAATAAAGGGATTTGATGTAAATTCATCAAATCCCTTTTATATTGCTTTTTTGTTCCAGCTTGTGAATAACCTGCAAATTACTTGCAAAGCTCTGCAACGACCTCATTAATTACTTTGCCATCAGCCTTGCCTTTCAATTCCGCCATGACGCTTTTCATAATCATACCCTTGTTCTTTGTCGCAATGACATCCGCAAATTTTTCCAAAAGAACTGCTTTTACTTCCTCTGCGGATAACATCTTCGGGGCATATTCCGACATTACGGCAAGTCTTGCCTCATATTCTGCCTTAAGCTCTGCTCTTTCTGCCGGACAGGTCTCAATCTGTTCCTTGACACTCTTGATTTCCTTAAGAATTGCCTGATCTACCATCTCTTCCGGAATATTTTCCCTGCATCCTGCATCAATGGCAAGCTTCTTTGCCGCAGATACCAGTACCGCTATGGAATCCTTTCTTTCCTTATCTCTCGCCTTCATGGCCGCCATCATGTCCTTTTGTAATGTTTCAAACTGCATTCTTCATTCCTCCTGCAAATAATTCTTACGCCTATTGTACCACGGATTATGGATTTTGGAACATAATTTTCATGATACCATTGGATATTTTTCATTAATATGCTATAATTACAAAAGAATGTTATTTAATTAACAAGATATTAAGGAGGTTTTTATGAAATTTCCAGCTGATTTTTTATGGGGTGCCGCAACCGCATCCTATCAGATAGAAGGTGCCTGGAACGAAGATGGACGTGGTCCTTCCATCTGGGATACTTTCTGCCATACTCCGGGTAACATTGTAAAAGATGAAACCGGAGATATTGCCTGTGACCACTATCATCACCTGGAAGAAGATGTGCAGCTTATGAAGGAGCTGGGTCTTAAGGCATACCGCTTTTCTATTTCCTGGAGCAGGCTTTTTCCAAACGGAGACTCTGTTCGTAACGAGAAAGGATTTGAATTTTATGACCGTCTAATAAATCTTCTTCTGGCAAATGATATTCTTCCGGTCATCACCCTCTTTCACTGGGATTTGCCACAGGCACTCATGGATAAGGGTGGATTTTTATGGGATGGCATCAGTGATGCATTTGCCCTTTATGCCAAGGCCGTAACAGAGCATTTTTCCGACCGTGTTACCATGTTCTGCGTCATCAACGAACCGCAATGCATGGCACATCTGGGCTACGTTATCGGTGTACATGCTCCGGGATTACAGCTTAAGGATGATACACAGCTTGGACTTGTAATGAAAAACATGCTGCTCTGTCACGGCAAGGCAGTCATTGCCATGCGTAAAGCTGCAAAACGCCCGGTACAAATCGGAACTGCCACCACAGGAACACTCTGTTATCCGGTAAATGATACCCTGGAGGCTTTCGAAAAGGCCCGACAGCTCTCCTTCCCATCCGGTGGAGAAGGAATTTGTTTTTCCCATAACTGGTTTTTAGACCCGATTATTCTCGGAACCAATAAGATTGAAATTCTAAAACTGGAAGCAGAAGATTTTGAAATTATCCGTCAGCCTATTGATTTTATGGGTATTAATATTTATAACGGACAACAGTGTGATGAAAATGATTATTTTCCAAGATATCAGGGATTCCCGCGTACTGCCCTTGGCTGGCCGGTTACCCCAAAAGTTATGCACTACGGTCTGCGTTTTCTTTATGAACGCTATAAACTTCCGATATACATATCCGAAAACGGTGTTGCCTGCAACGACCACATTTATGCGGACGGTCAGATTCATGATGCCGACCGTATTGATTTTCTTCAGCAGTACCTTTCCGAAATGAAACTTGCCATGGACGAAGGCTGTGATATCCGCGGCTATTTCCACTGGTCCCTGATGGACAACTTCGAATGGCATACCGGATATGACCCACGTTTTGGACTTATTTACACAGATTACCGGACACAGAAACGTCTCTGGAAAGATTCTGCTTACTGGTACCGTGACGTAATTAAGAAGAACGCCCTGCCGGATGTATGAGCCATAACCCTTCTATCATTAACCATAAAAAACCCTGGAGGGCTATATTACTCTCCAGGGATTTTCTTCATTATATACAAATTTCAGACAGCTTAAAATGGAATGTTCCACCATGTCACTGACTGCCATGTCTGTATAAAATGCGGTATGTGGTGTCATGATGACATTCGGAAAAGAATTTAGGATTGCCATGTCGTGATGTAAAACCGGCTGATATTTGAAATCCTTATAATAGATTTCCGTTTCGTTTTCCACAACATCCAGGGCAGCCGCACCAACTTTTCCACATTCAATGGCAGCAATCAGGGCTTTCGTGTCAATTAATGTGCCTCTTGCCGTATTAATGATGGTTACGCCATCCTTCATCATCGCCAGTTCTTTTTCGCCAATCATATAGTGATTTTCATCATTTCCCGGTATATGAAGGGTAATGATATCCGCTTCTTTATATAATGTTTCCAGATCCACATATTCTGCATGCTGTCTTACTTCATCATTCGGATATTTATCAAAAGCAAGAATTCTGCATCCGAATCCCGAAAGATTGGAAATTACCTTTCTGCCAATCTGTCCTGTTCCAATTACGCCCACAGTCTGCTTACGGATTTCTCTGCCTCGCACAGCAGCAAGAGAATAATCCTGCCCCATGCTTCTTGTCATGATAGTCTTTATCTTCCGATTTGCCATCAGCATCAGCATAACTGCATACTCTGCCACACTGTTTGGCGAATAGGTAACATTTCCCACACCGATTCCTAATTCTTTTGCTCTCTTTAAATCAATATGATCATATCCTATGGTTCTTGTGGAAATAAACCTTATTCCTGCTTCATGGAATGCATCCACTACTTCTTTGTCTATCTTTGTGGTAATAACCGATGCACAGTCACAGCCCTTCACCAGTGCAATGGACTGCGGCGACGGTGCTTCACTGACATATACCGGTTCAACATGATATTCCTTACAGAATTTTGTAAAAAATTCTGCCTCATCTTTTCTGTGATTAAAAACTGCTAATTTCATCTTTTTCGTCTCCAATCCTAGTAAAGTTTAAAATCCTGCTTGTCCAGTTCTTCTTCGCCGAATATTTTTTCACCTTCACTGTTCATTGCCATGTTTTTACTGGTTAATGCAACATGATCCATATAGTCTATGAATAAATCCACTTCATCAATGCCTGCTTTCTGTGCATACTTTTTAATAAACGGCTGGACAATTTCGCCAATTTTTGCAGCTTTGTTTTCCTTGGTGATTTCTTCTATGTCATTGTCAATTTTCTTTACGATTTCTCTTGTAATCTCATTCATGTACATCTCACTCCCATATAAATAATAATCAGATAACATAATACAAAATAGCACAAATCGTAATGAACTTCAAGGTATACATAACTTGAAATAATAACTTGAAACAAAAAAGACCATGATATCATAAATTCTTACTGAATCGAATTGATATCATAGTCCTTTTATTATTTATTCATTGTTTTTTTAGAAAATCGGAACAACAGAACCTTCATAGGTTTCTTCAATGTACTTCTTTACTTTGTCAGACTTAAGCGCTTCAATCAGGGCTACAACACCCGGATTGGACTCATTTCCTTCCTTTACGGCAATAATATTGGCATATGTCTCTGCTGCAAGAGAATCAGAAGCTTCTTTTGCAATGGCATCCTTTGCCACATTCAAACCTGCTGCAAGTGCATTATTACCATTAATGACACCAACATTTACATCTGGAAGTGCTCTGGCTACCTGTTCTGCCTGAAGTTCAACAATTTCATATTTGTGAGGATTCTCAACGATATCGTTCTTGGTTGCTTCAAGACCAACACCTTCCTTTAACTTAATAAGTCCTTCCTGCTCCAGTAAAAGAAGTGCTCTTGCTTCATTTGTTGTATCATTTGGTACTGCAATCTTGGCTCCGTCCGGTAAATCTGTAAGAGAAGCGCTCTTTCCAGGATAAATACCGAATGGTTCATAGTGGATTGCTGCCACAGACACAAGCTTTGTTCCCTTTTCTGCATTAAAATTGTCCAGATATGGCTTATGCTGGAAATAGTTTGCATCAAGGCTTCCGTCATCCAGTGATGTGTTTGGTAATACATAATCAGAAAATTCTACAATCTGTAAGTCATAACCAGCTGCTGCCAGATCATCCTTTACAACTGCAAGGATTTCTGCATGAGGTGTTGTGGATGCACCAACCTTAAGTGGCACAAGTTCTTTTGCTGCTGTTGTTTCGGCAGCTGTTGTCTCTGCCGCTGTTGTGGCTGCATCCGTAGCCGGCGTGTTGTTTTCCTTGCTTCCACATGCTGCAAGTGATAATACACATACGAAAGTAAGTAAAAGTGATACTAATTTTTTCATAATTTCCTCCCTTTGCCCCAGACGGGCATAAAATAATCTATCGTCTCCTCTTGTCACAGACTTTGGAAAGCTTCATTCCTGCTTCCTGAAGCACCTGGACTATGACAACAAGTAATGCGACCGTAACTAACATGATATCGGTCTGGTAACGGTTATAACCATACCGGATGGCGATATCACCAAGTCCGCCACCACCGGTAAATCCGGCAAGTGCTGAATAGCTTAAAATAGTAGTTACCGCAAGTGCCGCACCAACCACAAGGGACGGCAGTGATTCCGGTAATAATACTTTATATATGAGCTGGAATGTGGATGTTCCCATGGACTGTGCCGCTTCAATGACACCCTTATCCACTTCCTTTAAGGAAGACTCCACAACTCTGGCAATAAACGGTGCTGCTGCCACCACCAGCGGAACTATCGTTGCAGTGGTTCCGATGGATGTTCCTGTTACCCATCTGGTAAACGGTATAATTGTAATTAATAAAATCAGAAATGGCACGGAACGAAGAATATTGATTATTACTCCAAGTATCCCATTGAGCCATACCATCGGTCTGATTCCATCCTTATCCGTTACCACCAGAATAATTCCAAGCGGCAGTCCGATAAGATAGGCAAATACTGTTGAAACCAAAGTCATGTAGATGGAATCCCAGAAGCCTTCAACAATCATGTTGATAATAATCTGATCAAACATAATCTCTTACCTCCTCAACCGTTAAATTTCTTGCCTTCAGGTATGCAAACACCTTCTCATAATCCTTTTCATCCTCGGACAACTGAATAACCATTTCTCCGGTTGCAGTTCCGTTGATATTTTTGCTATTGGCATAAATAATATTGACAGGCACTTTACAGTCCAGAATCATGTTGGCAATTACCGGTTCAAAGGATGACCTTCCGTCAAATACGATGCGGATACATCTGCGGTTGCCAAAATGAACATCTCTGTCTCCATCCGGATATACCAGTTTTCTTCCTGCCTGTGTGGACGGCTTTGCAAAGATTTCTCTTACCGGTCCGATTTCTGCAATCCGGCTGTCCGCTATGATAGCAACCCTGTTACAGATGGATTCGATTACCATCATCTCATGGGTAATAATCACTATGGTAATTCCAAGCTTCTGATTGATATCCTTAAGAAGTTCCAGAACCTCCCTTGTGGTGGTCGGGTCCAGTGCACTGGTCGCCTCATCACACAACAGCACCTTTGGATTATTGGCCAGTGCCCTTGCGATTGCAACTCTCTGCTTCTGTCCTCCCGAAAGCTGTGCCGGATAGACTTTCGCCTTATCCGAAAGTCCCACCAGCTCCAGAAGTTCCATTGCACGTTTTTTACGTTCTTCTCTTGGAACTTTGGCAATTTCCATCGGAAACATTACATTCTTAAGAACATTTCTCTGCATCAGCAGATTAAACTGCTGAAATATCATGGAGATTGACTGTCTTGCAACATTTAATTCTTTTGTGCTCAGTTTTGCCAGATCCCTGTCTTCAAAATAGACATGTCCCTCTGTGGGTTTCTCCAGTAAGTTAAGACATCTTACAAGAGTACTCTTACCTGCACCACTGGCGCCAATGATGCCGAATATTTCACCAGATTCTATTTCAAGGTTGATATCGCTTAATGCAGTAATTGAATCCTTTCCCACCGCATAATCTTTTTTCAGATGTTCAAGCCTTAATATCGTACTCATATTACTGCTCCTTTTCTCTAAATTTGACTGGTAATACTTTATCATCCTATTCTTAAAATAGCAAGTGGAATTCATATCTATTTCTGGTTTCTGATTATAGCACCCAAAGCTTTCTGAGGCTAATACATAAAAAATACTGCTTGTTATAGTTTTGTCCTATAACAAGCAGTATTTCTTTTTTACTAGATAAACGGATTTCTGTATTCACTTAATCCGTTTAGTTCTTCTTCAATACGGATTAACCGGTTATATTTTGCTGTTCTCTCACTTCTGCATGGTGCGCCAGTCTTTATCTGCCCGGTATTTAACGCCACTGCAAGGTCTGCTATAGTGGTATCCTCCGTCTCACCGGATCTGTGGGATACGATTGCCGTATACCCGGCTTCATGTGCCATCCGGATTGCCTCTATGGTTTCTGAAACTGTCCCGATCTGATTAAGCTTAATAAGTATAGAATTTCCACATTTATTATCAATTCCATGCTCCAGTCTCTTAGTATTCGTAACAAATAAATCATCCCCTACCAGCTGTATTTTTCCGCCCAGCTCTACTGTTACTTTCTTCCAGCCTTCCCAGTCCTCTTCATCAAGAGGGTCCTCAATGGAACAGATTGGATATTTCTCACACAGGCCTTTCCAGTAATCAATCAGCTGTTCTGTGGTATAGTATTCCCCGGATTTTGGAAGTAAATACCCTTTTTCTGCCTTCCATTCACTGGCTGCTGCATCCAGTGCAATATAGAAATCCTTTCCCATCTGGTATCCGGCTTTTTCCACAGCCTCCATGATTACCTCAATTGCTTCTTCATTTCCGGAAAGATCCGGTGCATATCCGCCTTCGTCACCCACTGCCGTTGAGAGTCCTCTTTCCTTTAAGAGCTTTCCAAGTGTATGATAAACCTCGCTGCACCATCGTATTCCTTCCTTAAAACAGCAGGCACCTACCGGCATAATCATGAATTCCTGAATATCAATGTTATTAGAGGAATGACACCCTCCGTTTAAGATATTGGACATTGGAACCGGCATTCTGTTCGCTGACACACCGCCAATATATTTATAAAGCGGAATTCCCTGTGATTTTGCCACTGCCCTACACACTGCTATGGAAACTGCCAGCATGGAATTTGCACCCAGCCTGCTCTTGTCCGTGGTTCCATCCAGATCAATCATGATTTCATCAATATTTTTTACATTGGATGCATCCTTATCCCGGACAGCATTCCGTATAACCGAGCTTACAATTTCAGCAGCTTTCTCCACGCCTTTACCGCCATAGTGCGTGGCATCATTATCTCTTAATTCCAGTGCCTCAAATTTTCCGGTGGATGCCCCGCTCGGTGCGGCAGCCCTGCCCACTGAACCGTCATAAAGCTCCACTTCTGCCTCCACAGTCGGATTCCCTCTCGAATCCAGTATCTGTCTTCCCTTCACTTCCCGAATTAATGTGTTCATAACATACCCTCCTAATCATATTCATGCGGAAGCCTTATGCGAAGCAGCTTCCTTTTTAGTTTATCTGCATTAAACGGTATTAACGGATAGATATAACTTTTTCCGGACAATGTCCTGTTGCAAACAACCATCATTACCGTAATGGCGGTTCCTGCCACAAACCCCCACAGACTGAAAATTTCTGTAAGAATCAGTATCATGACTCTGCAGAATTTTAATGCATACCCCATTTCAAAGCTTGCCTGGGAATAGGTGGCTATGGTGATAAAAGCCATGTATAACATACTTTCTGCATTGAACCATCCGGAGCTTATGGCGTATTCCCCCACAATGATTCCGGCTACCACGCTCAGGGGAGTTGACAGTGCATTGGGTGTACTTACTGCTGCCATTTTAAGACCGTCTATGGCGATTTCCAGAATCAGAAGCTGAAATATTACCGGAACCGTTATATTATCTGATATGAGAATAAATTCAAGCCACCCGGGAACCCATTCCGGATTATTTAAAAGTAACATCCATACCGGTGTTAAGAATACGGCAAGGATGGTTATGAGAAATCTGGAAAATCTCAGATAACATCCTACAAGCGGCGGAAAATAAAAATCATCTGCCTCTTCCAGCATGTCAAATAATGAAGTCGGAAGAATGATGACTGCCGGCGAGTTGTCCACCATTAGTACCACATTCCCGTCAAACACCGCTGCTGCCGCCGTATCCGGTCTCTCTGAGTATTTAAACTTTGGAAAGGGATTAATCCATTTTCCGGGGAGCAGACATTCCGCTATACTTTCCACATTCATGGTCAAGGCTTCCACCTTAAGATGGCTTAGCTTGTCCTTCAGGCTCTTTACAAGCCTTGGATCCGCCTTATCCTCAATATAACACAGTGCAACATCCGAACGGGAACGCTCGCCCACCCGCATGATTTCCACAGAAAATTTAGGGTCTCGTATTCTTCTTCGCATTAATGCCGCATTGAATACCAGTGTTTCCACGAAACCATCCCTGGAGCCCCTAAGAACCTTGTCTTTCCACGGTTCGTCCACACTCCGCATGGGATAAGTGCGACAGTCTATCATCACACACTGATCGAATCCGTCAACAAAAAATGCCGCAACACCCGACAATATATTTGTTACGACCATATCCACATCTGTCTCAACATCAACTTCCACATAAGGCAGTCCTGCCGATGCAAAAAAATCAGCATTTCTTAAGTCTTCTTTCTTTAACCCATAAAAATATTGAAGAATTCTCTGCATGATTCCATCTTCAATAAAACCGTCAATAAAGAAAAATCCGGCATCAACACCATCTATTTTCATATCCTTATAGATTAAATCAAAGTTCTTGTCCAGCCGGAGTATTTTTTGTAAACCGGATACATTATCCTGTAATGAGGTCGTAAATTTTTCCATCCTCTTACCTCTCCTTAATCCCAACCTTTTCATAAGGATAATGTATCCAGTTTCCGTCTTTTTATTCCGTTTTCTTTTTTTACCAGAATCTTTTCCGATTACGTCTTCGGAAAATTTCATTTGCAAGAATTACCTGTACCACTTCGGTAATCCATGGATTTTTATTTTCTGACTTTCCGTCATCTTTCATTTTATCCGCATACTCATTCATGTAACGGTCCACAATTTTACCGGTCATTCGGAAAAACAGGTACTTATCCGGATACTCATCATATATAAAGCTTCCCCTGTAATCCTCCATATCCAATGCCTCTTCCACCAGTCGTTTTATGATTTTGGATTCCTTCGGATACATTTCCCATAAGTATGCTGTATCATTTTCATTTCCCATCATGTCGAATGGGTAGCTTTCCTGTATACGGCGGCTGAAAAAATTTTCTCCAAATGCATTATCGTTCCACATGTATCCATTTTGCATTCCATCATCAAACATAAACATATACTTTACCTGATACAATTCATTTATAGTAGTATATGCAGAAAACTTTTTCTGTTGATTAAATCCATTTAATTTTGTATAATGCAATATATGTTGAGGGGGTAAAATTACATGAACACGATTAAAGATACCGATAATTTTCAGGTAGATAATTCTTCTATTATTAAAAGTATAAGTAATATCTATACTACAACCATCTATATTGATTTCTATTCCGGAACCTATACCACCATTGAATCTTCCGTACAGCTTCCTTTTTTAGAACCTCATGGACTTTTTAAGCCGTTTATCGAAAACTATGCAAATGTCTGTGTATGCGATGAGCATAGGAAGATGTTTCTGGATTTTTTTGACGAAGTAAATCTGATTGCCGAACTTACAAAAACTTCATCTTACACGGAAATTGAGTTCCGGCGCATTATTAATCATCAATCCGATTGGATGCGTTTTGTCGTTATTCCATCCGGCTCCGAAGAAAATCTCCGCTATGCCGTTCTTGCATGCAATGATATTACCAAACAGAAAGAAGAGGAACTTCTGCATCTTCAAATGCTCCGTGACGCCCTTGCTGCTGCCAAACAGGCCAACCAGGCGAAAACGGAATTTTTAAGTAACATGTCCCACGACATCCGGACTCCTATGAATGCCATTCTTGGAATGGCGCTGCTTGCAGGAGCCCACATCGATGACCGTTCTTATGTGCTGGACTGTCTTAACAAGATAAATACTGCGGGCAAGCATCTGCTTTCCTTAATCAATGACATACTGGACTTATCCAAAATCGAAAGCGGTCATTCCGTTCTGTCCAGTGAAGAATTCTGCCTTGGTGACGCCCTGGATGATGTCATCAGCATCATAAGCCCTGAGGCCAGAAAAAAGCATTTCAGCTTTATCTGCAGTACCGGTGAAATTGCAAATGATATTGTTATCGGAGATAAATTACGTTTTAAACAGATTCTTATTAATCTGCTTTCTAACAGCTGTAAATACACAAATGATTATGGATCCATTACCCTTGTGGCTTCCAAGTCTTCCCTGAACTCCGTAACCAGTTATGAATTTACCATATCTGATACCGGCATTGGCATATCTGAAAATTATTTTGCAGACATGTTCCAGCCTTTTACCAGAGAAACCGGTGAAAAGAACCAGTATATTGAAGGAAGCGGTCTTGGACTTGCCATTACACATAATCTTATCATGCTGATGAACGGAACCATTTCCGTGGAAAGCAGTGTCGGAAAAGGCACCTCTTTTACAGTTACCATTCCTTTTATTCCTGTTAATGAATCCATGCAGGCTCAAACCCAGTATAAACCCTTACTTTCCTCCAGGAATCCCCTGCCTCATTCTTCCCGGAGAAAAAGAATACTGCTTGTGGATGACAATGAAATGAATCTGGAAGTGGGAAAGGAATTAATCCAGCTAAGTAATGCCATTGTTGAAACTGCACAAAATGGGCAGGAAGCAGTTGATATCTTTTCTTCCCAACCAAAAAACTATTACGATGCCATATTTATGGATATCAAAATGCCTGTGCTAAATGGTTATGATGCAACCCGTAAAATCCGTAAAATCACCAGTCTTAACGGAGATTCCATTCCCATCATTGCCATGACTGCACATGCATTTTCCGAGGATGTAAGCAGGGCAAAAAGCTGTGGGATGACAGGTCATCTTTCAAAGCCTATTGACATGCTATCCCTTCAGCATATTCTGGAATCCTTTTAGTCTATTTTAATATACCTAATAATCCGTATTGATTATCGGCGTTGCCACGTAAAAATACGTTCTGTCATCATTTTCATCATAGTAAGCGGAAATATTAAGATTAATTTTCTTTCCGCTTACCTTGATAAAATCATCTACCTTATCCGTATAGGCATAAACCGTAAACAATTCCTCCGTACGATTCTGTGCTACAATGGAAGCATCCATCTGTTCTATCAGCTGATCCGTTATCATGCTTTTTAAGGCAAGGTCTGCCCTTCCTTCCTGATATCCTGTTAAGTTGACCGTTACATCTCCGTCAATTTCCATTTCGGCAAACAGCTCTTTTAACACCTTCTGATAATCCACTGCGGCATCCAGATTGCTTCCAAGATCAATGGTAATAAGAAGGTACTGATGGCTTTCCAGGACATTTTCTGATATCTTTTCCTCTCTTGTAATCAGCTTTATTTCCGTGTCAGCGTACTTGCCGTTTTTAATCAGGCCGGTTGTTGCAATATCTCCTTCTCTGTCTGTATAAATGTCACAATAATTCAGTCCCAGTTCATAACCGATATCTTTTACAAAGGTTTCTTTTGCTTTCTCGCTCAGATACACATCCGAATAATATCCGAAAGCCTCTATGGATGCTGACATTTCATTTAACTGAATCTGATTAAATGCACTTACCAGTGTTTCTTTTGCACTTCCGCTGCTTCCGTACATTATGATTCTGGTAATTGCCACTACCCACAGAACCACTGCCAGTATTACTTTCCGAATGGTCCTATTCCAGCTTTTCTTTCTAATTTCATCACTATATACAGGCATAAAAAACCTCCCAGTTTTTCAAAATGATTTCTTATCATTATTTCCAAACTGGGAGGTTTTATTCATCAGCTTAACAGCTTTATTCTTGTTAAAGATCGTTTCAGTGCCAGTTCCGCACGCAGGATATCAATGTTGGATTCTCCTGAAGTTCCTCCAAGACGTCTTTCGGCACGGATTCTTGCTTCATTGGCACGGTTAATATCAATTTCCTCAGGCCACTCTGCAACTTCCGCAAGAATATTTACTTTATCCTGAAGAATTTCCACAAATCCGGCATGAAGCGCAGCCTTCTTTATTCCATCCTGTTCATGTATGGTCATGATTCCCGGCATGAGAATCGTTGTCAGAGGAACATGATCGGCATAAACACCCATTTCACCTTCACTGGATGTAAATTCCACCATGGTTACATCCCCTTCATAAAAGACTCTGTCAGGTGAAATAATCTTTAATTGAAATAATTTACCTGCCATACTCATCTACTCCTATTTTACTTTGGCTAACACATCATCAATAGTTCCTGCATTGAGGAAATATCCTTCCGGAACATCATCATGCTTACCTTCCAGAATCTCCTTGAAACCACGAATCGTTTCGCTGAGTGGAACATAACGTCCTTCCAGACCTGTAAACTGTCCTGCTACGAAGAATGGCTGTGAAAGGAACTTCTGAACCTTTCTTGCACGGGCTACCAGAAGCTTATCTTCTTCTGACAATTCATCCATACCAAGAATCGCGATAATATCCTGTAATTCCTTGTATCTTTGAAGAATTTCCTGAACTCCGCGGGCAACCTTGTAATGCTCTTCACCAACAATTCTTGGATCCAGAATTCTGGAAGTAGACTCCAATGGGTCAACTGCCGGATAAATACCCAATTCTACAATGGAACGGGAAAGTACGGTGGTTGCATCCAGATGTGCAAATGTTGTTGCAGGTGCAGGGTCTGTTAAGTCATCGGCAGGAACGTATACGGCCTGAACCGACGTAATCGAACCATTCTTAGTAGATGTAATTCTTTCCTGTAACGCACCCATTTCGGTCTGCAGGGTTGGCTGATAACCAACTGCAGATGGCATACGTCCAAGAAGTGCT